>NZ_JBXWZQ010000135.1:0-7276 GCF_059432795.1 Nitrococcus sp.
AGCACGAGCTTGCCCCGCAGCAATGGCAGCAGCTCCACGCCCAGTCGGATGTGATCCGCGCGGAAGAACGGCGCCTTGCCGAACTCGGGCACGTCGGCAAGCCGGACGTCAGCGACCCGCAGCCCGATCCAGGGGAAGTAGGTCAGCTCGAGATCGCCCCCAATGACAAGCTCGCGGCCCGTCTGCGCGGCGACTGCGCGCTGGATCTCATCACGGTAGTCGTTGGGATCGACTAGCACGACGAGCGCGGCCACGAAGATGACCAGCAGCGTGAGAATACTGCCTATCGCGATCATAAGCCACTTGACGATTCGCCCCATGAACTCTCCGTACGCTGTGGTTACGCGTGGTGCTACGGCGCGGATGGCGGAGGGATTTCTCTATAATTCTATTAACGGGAGCTAATTCCGATATGGGTTCCTCGTTGCCTGTCATTCTACAAGGAGGGCGATGCCAGCTCTATTGATCAAGCTCCATCTACACTGTAGGGGGAAGAATATGAGCGAGTACAGCGTTGTCGTGGCAGAGGGTGCTCGGTCCCGTTTCTTTACCTTGGAGCCGGCCGAAGTGCCCGAGCTCGAGTCCGGCCCTAATCTCATTGAGCATGACTCCCTAGCGAACCCCATTCACAAAGCCCGCCAGAAGAGCATTTATGCCGATCCCCGCGGAGGCACCAACCGGACCGCGGGCGGTCAGGCGCACGGCTACGACGAGCACCGACAGCGTTTTGACGATGAGATGGAGACCCGCTTTGCCCGCGACATCGCCAAGCACCTCGATGGGTTGATGCGCTCCAATGGGACACGACGACTCATCCTTTGTGCCGAAAAGCGCATGCTCGGCTTCCTCCGGCAAGCGCTCAATGGCCGGATCCCGCGCGACATGCATGTGATCGAGGTCCGAAAGGATCTTGCCAAGCTCAGCGTGCGCGAGTTGCACGATCGGCTCGCGCGCAATGGCTACTTGCCAGCGCGGCGTTAACTGCGCATCATGGCGCGGCTTGTGAGGTGCATGCACGCAATGCGTGACCGGGATGGTCGAGCCGGGGGCATGGCACCTCAGCCGAGCGAGGCGTAATGCGCTGATCACTGTGATGCGCTGACCGGGCGAGCCATTAGCCGCCTAGCCCGGAGGATTTGCATTAGCGCGGATCAAGCGAGACAATTGTTGCATTGCAAAAATACATTGCGTCTCATGAGCGCCCGTACGTTTGACGATGGACCGGCAACCCAGCGCGCAATCTTGCTACCCAGGCATAAGCAGTTGCGAGAATAGGAGGTAGGTCATGCGGGAGCCTCGACGCCAGGGCTGCCGGGTCGAATACCACGGGGAGGAGATCATCATCAGCGGATCTTCGACCGACGTACATCGTGAGGCGGCTCGCATCATCCGACGTTTCGCGAACAGCGCCACCCCGTATCGGCTGGTAAGCGACACCAACAATCAGATCGTGCTGAAGCGACCTTCGCCCGAGTAGCCGCTCACGCAAACGGGACGGTGATCCACCGGGGTTCCCAGCGGAAAGAATTCTCTCCAAGACTCATTATCGCTGCGCTCACAGGCTTTCGGGTGTTCGGCCGCTGTCGAATAGGGTGAGTTCCCAGAGTGCGCGGTTTACATCGTAACGCAGGATGTAGGTTCCGCTGTCATCGGCGCGGACCTTGAAATATTGATGATCGGTGGCGAGCCAGCGATCGATGATCTCGTCTACGACCACACGTCTTTTGCCCATGCTGAACGCCTGTGGCTCGAGTTCGCCATTGATGCCTGTGTCGCATTCCACAGTCAGCACTAAGTAGTGGTCTCGGCGCCCGCCGGGCCCGTCGTGCTCGTTGTCACTGCTGGTCATGGAGGCGTTTGCCTATTCCATTGCTGCCGCTTCAAAATCGAGGTGCGCCTGATTCGAACCTTGCGGGCGGCCTTTCGGATACTCGGCCATTGCCAGCAGGCTCCAACACCTACAGCCTAGCAAACCTTGGGTGGCAACCGGGTATATCGGGCACTCGCCGCGTGGCCGCCGATGCTCAAAGCGCATCAGCGGCAAGCTCGGGCTACTGGGGTGGTTAGGAAGGAAAGCGCTGCGCCGCGCGCGTCCGGTCAGTCCGCTTCCCAGCTCGGCTTGATATTGATTTGACGGCCGCGCTCGTCGATGGTGTAGAGCTTCACCGGCCGGCGCCAGATTCGATCCATGTATTCCAGAACGTGGCGGGAGCGTTCCAGATCGAGCCCGCGGCCGTCGTTCTCGTGCTCGTGGCGCAGGATCAGCGTACCGTCGGATTTGAGCTCGTCGACCACCACGCGCGGCGCCCCGAAGTTGAACTTGGGTTGCAGGATCGCTTCGTGAAGCTCGTGGAGGTTCGACTCGGTGACTCGAATCTCGCCGTTGTGTTTGGCACTGTAGACGAACAAGCCCAGCTCGTCGGCGAGCTCCGCGGTGAAGTAGTTGCGGATGAAGCCGAAATCGTCCTCTTCCCGGCGGATCGCCCGAGCGCCTTCCAAGCCCTCACTCTCCAGTAGGTGCTCCCACAGCGAATAGCCCAGATGATAGGGGTTCACCTGGAGCGCCACCTGGCGATCACCGGCATAGGGGCGCACGACATCGGAGTGGGTCTTCATACAGTCAACGTAGACCTGCCCGGGGAGGAAGTTCGCCTCGCGCAGCAACCGTGAGTGCCAGTAGCTCGCCCAACCTTCGTTCATGATCTGACAGTTGAACACCGGCTGGAAATAATAAGCTTCCTTGCGCACGGCGAGGAAAATATCCCGCTCCCAGTCCTCCAGCTCCGGAGCGTAGGTCGCGATGAACCACAACAGGTCGCGCTCGGGGTGCGGCGGGATGTGGAAAGGCTCGGCGCTGCCGCGCGTCTTGCGCTCGGGTTGCGCCTCTCCCGGCAATTGCTTGTAGCGGTCGCGGAACTCCTCCGGCTCGGGTTCCGCATGCTTGTCGGGCGGGCGGTACTTCGCCCGGTTCAGCGGTTGGTTGGTGTCGATATGCGGTTCCAGTGCGAGCGCGACGTCCAGTACCTGTTCGACGCGCTTCTCGCCGATCTCCTCGATCACCTCGGCGATACGCCGCGCGTGGGCCGCCGCCTGCTCGACAATACGGTAACCGACTTGCTCCTGGCTGCGGACAAACGTCAGGTTGTTGTGGGAGAAGTCGGCATGCCCGAGCACATGGGCCACGACGAGAATATTCTCTTCGAGGCTGTTGGTGTTGACCAGATAGGCCCGATTCGGGTTACCCGGAAAGACCACCTCGAAAATCCGCGAGTGTCCCATGCGATGCTGGACCATCTGATAGATCCAGCGAACACCGAACGACCAATGCGGCATTCGCACTGGCAGGCCGTAGACGGCGACTTCCATCATGAAGCTGGGAGGGACCAGCTCGAACTCCACCGGGTAGTACTCCAGCCCCAGATCGCGGGCCAGCGTCTCGACCTTCGGGATCAATTCCTCAAGCTTTTCCGACATCTTACTGAGCCTCGGCCTCGGCGGCCTGGTCGGTGAAAAACGCCTTGATCGCGAGCCAGATATCGGACTCGCGAGTCAGCGAGTAGCTGCCCACCGGCCAACCTTCTGCGCCTAGACCTCGCCAGATGCCCGCCACTTCCGTATCCAGGCGGCGGTGGTTTTGATGAGAGACCTCTACGTAACCCAAAAAGTTCATGATCGGGGCAAGTCGTTTCAGTGCCTCCGTGGCGCGCTGGCGATCCTCGCTGAAATTGTGGCCATCCGTCGCGTAGAATAGATAGCAGTTGTACATGGCCGGATCGTAGCGCTCCTCCAGGATATGCTGAGCCTTGTGCACGGCTGACGAGCTCTTGGTACCGCCCTGGCCATGCACGCGGAAGAAATTCTCTTCCTCGAATTCCCAGGCCTCGACCGTGTGAGCGATGAACACCGTCTCGATCGCGGTGAACTGGCGGCGGATTCCCTGCAGCGCCCAGAAGAAGAAGGTCTTGGCCAAGCGGCGGCAGTGGTCGTCCATGCTCGAGGAGACGTCGAGCAAAAAGAAGGCAACGGCATTGGTGGTGGGGCGCCGGCGTCGGGCAAGCTGACGAAAGCGCAAATCATCGTTGGTGATCGGGATGGACTGCGGCCCCTGTGCGCCGCGACGCTTGATCACCTCTTTCATGGTGCGCCGGCGGTCGAGGCGCGAACGCGCGCCGCGCCGGTCCCAGCCCTCGCGGATGTAGGTGTCCTCCTCAACGCGGGTGCCGGTGCGCGGTTTGAGGTGCGGAAGCTCCAGCTCATCCCAGAGCCAGTCGAGGATGTCGTCGATCTGGAATTCCAGCACGAAGGTGATCTGGCCTTCTCCCTCGCCGCTGCCTTCCTTGCCTTGGCCGGGGCGTGTCGGCTGGGCCGGTCGCAGGACGTCCCCGGGCTTGGCCTTGCCCTGTCCAGCGCCGGTGCGTGTATCGGGGTTACGTAGCCGGAAGCGGTAATGTTCCATGAACCGCACAGGCACCTTGACCGTGCGGTTATCGGGCCGCGACAGCACATCCGATCCGGCCACCAGATCGGGGAGCTGCTCCCTTACGGCCTCGCGGATCTTTTCATTATGACGCAGCCAATCTCGCGTTCCTCGCGAGAAAAGATCGTACCAGCGACCGACGCCGTCCCTGGACGTGCTTTCGTGCAGGGACATATCACTCTCCCCCCAGGTTTACTCCTGGGACAGCAAGGTGGTTACGTAATTGAGCGCTTCGCGAGCACTGTGGCGGTCATAGCCGTAGTCGTTGATTAACCGCTCCTCCACGGCGGCGATTTTCTCCCGCGCTTCCTCATCGGGGCGGGCTACGGAGGTCACCAGACGCAAAACGTCGCGGCGCTCCTCGAACAGATACTTCTCCATCGCCTCCTTCAGCCGGGCGTGGCTGTCGAGAGTAAACTTTTCGCCTCGCTTGTAGGCGACCATCGCCTTGCGTACCACCTCCTGGCGGAAGGTGTGCTTGCCGGCATCGGATACGTTGATCTTCTCTTCCACGGCGCGCAGAAAACGCTCGTCGGGCTGTCGACTCTCGGCCGAGATCGGATCCACCACCTCGCGGTTATCCAGCGTCGCCTCCACCTCATCGAGGTATTTCTCGAGCAGATTCTCGCTCTCTTCTTCAAAGGAGACGAACAAGGCCTTGTGCACGTCCTCCTTGACCCAGTGGTTGTAGAAATCCTTCCGGGCGGTGACGAGGAAATCGACCCATGAGCGCTTCTGCTTGGGGTCGATGCGCGCATCGTTTTCGATGGCATCCTTCAGGGTGACGAGCAGCTCCATGCTGGTGAGGCTCTGCACCTCGGAGCGCGATATGGCGTTTGACAACGCGTTGACGACGAAGCGCGGGCTGACTCCGGAGAGGCCCTCCTCCTCGAATTCGTGGCGAATCCGGTCGACCTCGGTCGAGGAATAACCCTCGACGTCCTCGCCGGCGTACAGCCGCACCTTCTTGGAGAGATCCAGATCCTCGCGCTCCGAGGGCTTGAGCCGCGAGAGC
Source organism: Nitrococcus sp. (assembly GCF_059432795.1). NCBI lineage: Bacteria > Pseudomonadati > Pseudomonadota > Gammaproteobacteria > Chromatiales > Ectothiorhodospiraceae > Nitrococcus > Nitrococcus sp. Next base: position 5,493 of record NZ_JBXWZQ010000135.1, read on the forward strand.
ACGGCGAATACCGCGGCCACTTCAAGGGCATGCGGATCGAGATGAATCTCCCGGAAGGTCGGCGCCTGCGCGATGAGCTTGCGATAAATGCGCGCCTCGTCGCGGTAGTTCAACGTGTAGGGCACCTGGACGATGACCATCCGGTCGAGCAGTGCCTCGTTCTCCTTCTCCTGAAGGAATTTGCGGAATTCGGCGAGGTTGGTATGGGCGAGTATCGTCTCGTCCACATGGATCAGCGGAAAACGCGAGACCTTGACGTTTTTCTCCTGGGTGAGCGTCAGCAGCAGATAAAGGAACTCGCGTTTGACCTTCAGGATCTCGATCATCTCGAGCAGCCCGCGGCTTGCCGCATACACGGCACCGGACCAGGACCAGGCCCGCGGGTCCCCCTCGTCGCCGTACTCGGAGACCTTGGAGAGATCGACCGATCCAATCAGGTCGGCGATGTCGGCGGTCGTCGGGTCGTGGGGCGCGTAGGTGCCCACCCCCAACCGGTTCGACTCCGACAAAAAGACCCGTTCGACCGGATACTGCATGAAGTTACCGTCGAACTCGTGCTCGAGAATCGCGCGGCTAAAGGGCGAAAGCTCGCCCTGAATGTCCACCTGATAGGTCTCGCGGAATTCCGAGCGCAGGGTATAAGGGACGAGGTTCAACGGGTTTTCGTGCAGTGGCGAACCCTTCAGAGCATACAGCGCGCCTTCCTCGGTATGGCTGTATTCCTCCAGGCCCCGCTTGAGCAGTATCACCAGGCTGGACTTGCCGCCTGAAGGCGGGCCGAGCAGCAGCAAGAGCCGGCGACCGACCTCGGAGCCGGCGCTTGCCGCCTTGAAATAGTCCGTGATACGGCGCAGCGGACTTTCCATCCCGAAGAGTTCGTGGCTGAACAGCCGTACCCCGTTGTTCTCGACTTCCTCGGTCTCGTTTGTTTCCTTGCGTTGCATCCAGCGCAACATGTCCCAGATGTACTGGTGACTCGTGCGCGTGACCAGTGCCGGCTGATTGGCGACGATCTGGTCGAGGAATTCGTTGAACGTGCCTTGCCAGTGCTTGGCCCGGTGCTCCCGAGTGAACGCATTCAGCGACTGGATAAACCGCTGATGCTGGTTGTCTCTGCCGCTGTTCTGGGTTGCCATACAACCACCTCCTGGCTCTAGAGCCGGCTGCGCCGCAGCCGACGCTTGGCCCTCGCGTGGCCGGGCCTAGCCGTTTCAATACTTAGAACTTGCTGAGGCGGTATTTGTTTCCGCGAATTGTCCACCCGTCTCTTAGTTATCTTGTAGCACACCGCCCCCGCCCCTTGGCTAGCGGTTTTTCGCATGGACCACCTGCCTCATGCCTACCCATTAGCGTACGCTAACATATATTCCCGGACGCGTTAGCTGCTGCTTATCGGCCAGGGGTTGGCGAGAGCTCTCGTGGCCGACTCGCCGCGCGTTACGCCCTCGCTGACCGGCGATGGTCGTGCGTCTGCCGCCTTGCCCGCGCTTTGAATTCACCACCGGTTAGCGGTTCAGGAGCAGGCTTGCGGCCCCTGCCGAGCAGGCACGGCCTGGAGGCATGAAGTAGCGGTCAATGGATGCTTTTCGACACTGCACCGTTTGGGGTCGCATCGATTCGCGCGCGGATGCATCCTTGCCGTGTGTGGCGGACGTTCCTGACCGGACGGTGGCTGGAGCGGGCGATGGGAATCGAACCCACGTCATCAGCTTGGGAAGCTGAGGTTCTACCATTGAACTACGCCCGCCTCTTTTGGCGCAGCCGCAGTCGGCTTGTCACCCAAG
>NZ_JBXWZQ010000136.1:0-32257 GCF_059432795.1 Nitrococcus sp.
GGGCCGACCTTTCCCTCACGCATTCGCAATGCCGGGCACAGCCTTACAAAGCCGCCCTGCCCATGTGAAGTCGCAGCGGGGGACATAGACAACGATACGCTGTCGCAATAGCTAAGCGATTACGCCCACGTCGCGGAATAGGTAGACGCGCTAGCTTCAGGTGCTAGTGGGGGAAATCCCCGTGGAGGTTCAAGTCCTCTCCTCGGCACCAGTCCAGATTAACACACGCTCGAAATAGCAACTAAAAACGCTGTCTCGAGCGTATTATCATCATCCAGGGGCCGTTAGCAGCCTCGTCCCCCGGTGCCGCAACCGCGGTTCAGGCTTTGCTGATAAATACCCGTGGATCGCAGTCATTTCCAATAGCTCCGCTATTCGATTAAATCGTTATCGATTCGGGCGGACTTGAGAGCTAACGAGCGACGGCGCAAGGCGCACGATTGGCCCCGAGAGCAATCAAGCAGAAATCATGACACGCGGGGTTTATCCGCAGGCATCGGCAGAGCTCGCTCAGCAACGCGCCAAACTGGCTCCGGAGATTCACCAGGCTTTTCAAGCCTTCAGCAAACAAGTGTTTGCCGATGGCGCCCTAACCGCAAAGACCAAACAGCTGATCGCTGTTGCGGTAGCGCATGTAACACAATGCCCATATTGCATTCGCGGTCATACCAAAGCGGCGTTGCGCGAAAACGCCAGCGCGGAGGAAATCATGGAAGCGATATGGGTCGCCTCCGAGATGCGTGCCGGCGGCGCCTATGCCCACTCTACCCCGGCGCTGGATACGGTAAACGAAGTGCACGCCAAGCACGGCCAGCGCTGAGCAAAATCGCAGACGGGCCGTTATGCGCCGGTTTGCCGCTGGCAGAAGTGGATTCGTTCCAACGCGTTAGCCCTCGAACGGGTGGCGCAAGACAATCGTGTCGTTGCGCTCGGCTCCGGTAGAGATCAGATCGATCGGCACACCCACCAGTTCTTCGATCTTCTCAAGATAAGCGCGCGCGGCCCGCGGCAGGTCCTGATAAGATCGCACGCCGAGCGTCGACGTCTGCCACCCCGGCAACTCCAGGTACTCCGGCACACACTCCGAGACGGCTTCGGCCTCGAAGGGCAGGGTATCCCAGATCTGATTGCTGCAACGGTAGCCGGCGCAAATTCGCAAAGTTTCCAGTCCATCCAGAACATCGAGTTTCGTCATGCACAGACCCGACAGGCTATTGATCTGCACGGCCCGGCGCATCGCCGCCGCATCGAACCAGCCGCACCGACGTGGCCGACCCGTGGTCGCCCCGAACTCGAGGCCTCGGCTCGCAATTCGCCCGCCCAACTCATCGAACAGCTCGGTCGGAAAAGGACCGGCGCCGACCCGCGTGGTGTAGGCTTTGGTGATCCCGAGCACATAGTCCAACTCGCGGGGGCCGATGCCGGTACCGGTCGCGGCCGCGCCAGCGGTCGTGTTCGAGGAGGTGACATACGGATACGTGCCGTGGTCGATATCGAGCAGCGTGCCCTGAGCCCCTTCAAAGAGCACGTTCTCTCCGGCTTGGCGCTTGCGGTGCAACAGCGCACCCACGTCGGTGACCATCGGCTCAAGCTGCACCGCCAGGCCCAGACACATCTCCAGCGTTTGCTGGAAATCCTGCGCCGCCTCGGCAAAATAGCGCTGCAGGACGAAATTATGGAAGTCCAATAGCTCGCCGAGCTTGGCAGCCAGCCGCTCACGGTGAAACAGATCTCCCACCCGCATACCACGCCGAGAGACCTTGTCCTCATAGGCCGGACCGATACCTCGCCCCGTGGTGCCGATGGCCGCTTTGCCCTTGGCCCGCTCACGCGCCCGGTCCAGCGCTACATGGGATGGCAGGATGACCGGACAGGCCGGACTGATGCGTAGGCGCTCGCGCGCCGGAACGCCGTTCGATTCCAGCGCCGCGATTTCATCCATCAGCGCGCTTGGCGAGAGCACCACGCCATTACCGATGAGGCAGAGCACGTGCGTGCGCAGAATCCCCGCGGGGATCAGATGGAGCACGGTCTTCTGCCCGTCGATCACCAGCGTGTGGCCGGCATTGTGGCCACCTTGAAAACGCGTTACCGCCGTGGCACGGTCGGTAAGCAAATCGACGACTTTGCCTTTGCCCTCATCGCCCCACTGGGAGCCGACAACGACTACGTTTCTACCCATCCGTCCTTCCGCTCAGCTCGGTCTCCGAGCCATCGCTCGACGCGTTACGCAAGCGCAGCCCGATTCGTCGGTGTCATACCCCGCCATTCGAACCGGAAAACGCACATAACCCCCTCGACGCCCTGGTGTCCGGCTCGCCTCCGCCACGCCATCGCAGCCGCTCCCCCGCCGGCTGCGTACTCTATCACAAGCGCTCAGGCGATTTTCACCTGCCAGCCACCGTTGTGCTTGACCAGCCGCCGGTCACAACCCATCGCCTGCAGCCCGGTTTCGTGCCCCGGCAGCAGCCACACCACCCGCTCGCCTGCCGCGCGCAGTTCACCGACTTTATCCAACAGCGCGACGTCGTCTTCATACGGTGCCGCGATGCCGCGCACCGTGGCTTCCTGGCCGCGCTCGCTCAGCGCGAACAATGTCTTGAGATCGGCGCTGAAGCCCGTCGCCGGTCGGGAGCGTCCGAACACGCGGCCAATATGATTGTAACGCCCGCCGCGAGCCACTTCATGGCTATGACCCGCAATGAATGCCGCAAACACCACCCCGGTATGGTATTGGTAACCACGCAGCTCACCGAGGTCGAAGTGCAGCGGCGTCCCGGGCAGCCCGCGCTGCAGTGCGCTGGCAATGGAACTCAATTCACGCAATGCCTGGTGTACGCAATCATCTGCGGCCATCAGATCGGCATTCGCTTGATCCAGGACCTCGACACCGCCACTGAACTCCGGCAGCGCCGCGAGCATACGGTGCAACGGCTCCGCCACGCCGAGGCTGGAAAGAATGGCGTCTATCTCCGCGCCCGCCTTACGCTGCAGGGCGTCCCACAAACGTTTTTCGGCCTCCGGATCCAACCCGGCCTGGGCAGCAAGACCGCGGAAAATACCGACATGCCCAAGGTCCAAGTGTGGCTGCACCACCCCGGCGATCCGCAAGGTCTCCAGCATCAAGGCGATGATCTCGGCATCGCTTTCAAAGCCGGCGTGACCGTACAGTTCCGCCCCGATCTGCAACGGGTTGCGCGAGCTACCCGGTCCTTCCATGCGCGTCTGCAGCACCGTGCCCAAATAACATAAGCGCACCGGACAATTCCGCCGAAGCTGATGCGCATCGATGCGCGCCGCCTGCGGAGTGATATCGGCCCGCACACCCATCATCCGCCCGGTGAGCTGATCGGTGAGCTTGAACGTCTGGAGATCGAGATCGTGCGCGGCGCCGGTGAGCAATGACTCCAGGTACTCGATCGTCGGCGGCATGACCAGGTCGTAGCCCCAGCAATAATAGCAATCGAGCAATTCCCGACGCAGCCGTTCCAAAGCGAACGCCCGAGGCGGCAGAATCTCGTCTACGCCGTCGGGCAGCAGCCAGCGGTTGACCTTGGCATAGTCATCGTCAGTCACGGCAGGGCAGCTCCAGCGGTGCGTTCAGTGGCGCACCAGGTACAACAGGATCACGCCGGTCAGCATCGTCACCAGGCCGGTGAGCCGAAGAGTTCGATTGTTCTGCTGAACCACTTGGAACATCATGCGACGCAGCAGATTGGGGCTGAGAAAAGGAAGTATTCCCTCGATCACGAGCACCAGTGCAACCGCAGTGATCAGCTCCTGCTGCATTTACCTTTACCCCAACGACGAACCCGCGCGCGCACTACCGGTCGCGCCCCTCTACTGCTTCTCCGCGCCCGGCTGATCGAAGTATCGGAGTAATTCCGTATCCGGCGACAACACGATGAGATCGTCCTCTCGCTTGAAAGCATTACGATAGGCCGCGAGGCTTCGATAGAAAGAATAAAACTCCGGTTGCCGGCTATGAACGGCTGCGTAGATATCGGCCGCCTCGGCATCACCGCTGCCGCGAACTTTCGATGCTTCGCGGCGGGCATTGGCCAGGATGATCTCGCGACGTCGATCCACCTCGGCCCGTATGCGCTCAGCCGCCTCCTCGCCCTCGGCTCGATACAGCCGTGCGGCGCGCTCACGCTCGGCACTCATCCGATCGTATACCGACTCGCTGACGTCATCCGGCAGATCGATGCGCTTGATCCGAACGTCGACGACCTCCACCCCGAGCGAGGAGGCCGCCTTATTGGTGTTCCGCTGCAGGATCTTCATGATCTCCACCCGGTCACCGGCTATCAACTCATTGATGGCGCGCTTGCCAAACTCGATGCGCAGCCCGTCCCTGACGATTTCCGAGAGGCGCAGATTAGCCCGCTCAGGGTTGCCACCCACGGTGGTGTAATATTTGCTGACGTCGTCGATCCGCCACTTTACAAAGGCATCGACAATCAGATTTTTCTGTTCCACGGTCAAGAACCGCTGAGGTTCCTCGTCCAACGTCTGGACGCGGGCATCGAACCGTTTGACGTTGTTGATGACCGGCCACTGGAAATGCAACCCCGGGGAAATGTCGGCCGCAATGATCTCGCCCAACCGAAATTTGAGCGCCGTCTGGGCCTGGCCGACGGTGTAGGTGCTGGCGTAAACGACCGCCAACCCGATCAGCCCCGCAATCACGATGAGGGATATGAGCTTGTTCATTATTAGCGAACCTCTCTCGAACGCCTGCGGCTGCCCTGGCGGCTGCTGGCCGCCTCGTCATTCTGCACGGACGGCAGCGCCGGGCCTGCCTCCTGCGGGGGTGTACTTACCCCCTCCGTGCGCTCCGGGCGTCGGGTCCGCTCCAGCATGCGGTCCAATGGCAGATACATGAGCGGCTGGCCGTCACGTCGCTCGCCGATCAGCACCTTGCCGCTGTTCCCGAGCACGTGCTCCATGGTATCCAGGTAAAGCCGCGTGCGCATGACTTCCGGGGATTGGGCATATTCGCTAGCGATCTGCTCGAAACGGCTGGATTCACCCGTGGCCTGGGCGACCACCGTCGCCTTGTAGGCGTCGGCCTGCTCGCGGATTCGCGCCGCCTCACCCTGGGCCTTGGGAATGATCGCATTGCGATAACCCTCCGCCCGACTGATCAAACGCTGCTTGTCCTCGCGCGCCTTGATAACGTCCAGAAAAGCGCTCTGCACCTGCTCGGGAGGCTGGATATCCTGAACGGCCACGGTTACCACATCGAGGCCCAGATCGTAGCGCTCCGTGACGTTCTCGATCACCGCCCGAGTCTGACTGGCTACCTCCGCCCGCCCCCGCGTGAGCACGAAGTCCATGTCGTTTTTGCCGATCACCTCGCGCAAGGCGCTTTCGGTGACGGCTTTCAACGTCTGATCCGGATCCCGGAAGTTGAAGACGTATTTGGCCGGATCGGACACATGATATTGAACGGCGAGCCGGACATTGACGATGTTCTCGTCTTGGGTGAGCATCAGCGCCTCGGCGAGTACCGGGCGGGTACGCTCAGGATTGAGGGCATCATAGCCGATCGTGAGACGCCGCCGCTGCTCCACGTTGACCCGTTCCACCTGCTCGATGGGATACGGCAGATGCCAGTGAGCGCCGGGCAGCGTGGTGGCGGTGTACTTGCCGAAGCGGGTCACCAACCCACGCCAACCCTGGTCGACGATGTAGAAACCCGAGAGCAGCCAGATGATGACGCCGAGGGCGAGGACAACGGCAATGCCGATCATTCCCGGGCCGCCACGACCCGGTCCTGCGCCTCCCCCGCCGCGGTTATCCCGCCCGCCAAAGAGCCACTTGAAGCGTTCCTTGAGCTTGCGCACGAGCTCATCGAGATCAGGCGGCCCCTGTCCATCGCGCCGCCCGCCCCATGGGTCTCGGTTCCCGCTCCCCGGATCGTTCCAGCTCATGTACCACTCCGTAGTTGCTTTGCGCGCTTCCGGCCGGGCGGGCTGACCTCACTAAGCTTGACGGACAGGCAGCAGCCGACCTCAAGGGAGATCGATCGAGCTGCCCTTTACCACATCAAGAGAGACAGAGGCTTATCCCCGAGGCTCGGCACCCCGGACACCGGCACAAACCGCGAATATTAAATAGCCCGGCGTTATTCTCGCAATAGACGCTTAATGATCTGCGGGCCACAGCTCGAGGCTCGCTTTCTCCTGGCGACGCAAACGCGCCCATTCGCGTTGCGACAGTTCCACCTCCAGCTCGCAGACACCGTGTTCGCTGACCTGCTCATCCAACACCTGCCCGAGCGCGTAGAAGCGAGCCCGCAGGCGACCTTCAGCGGGCGAGAGCCGGATTCGGCCATGCACTCGCGCCAGACCGATACGCTCGGTGATCGCGGCGTGCAGCAGCTCCATGCCCTCGCCGCTATGCGCCGAGACCCAAACCGCCGAGGCTCGGCCGGATCCGTCGCGTTCCAGCCTGGCCGAACCGCCACTCAGATCGATTTTATTGAAAACCAAAAGCACGGGCAGCTCGCCCGCGCCGATATCGCGCAGCACCCGCTCCACCTCGAGCCGCCGCTCCTCACGCAGAGGATCAGCAGTGTCGATCACGTGCAGTAACAAATCCGCCTCCGCCACCTCTTCCAGCGTCGAGCGGAAAGCAGCGACCAGCTGGTGCGGAAGCGCGCGGAGGAAGCCGACCGTGTCGGCGAGGATAGCCGATTCCGAACCCGGCAGATCAACCCGCCGCAGTGTCGTATCCAAAGTCGCAAAGAGCAAATCCGCGGTATAGACCTCCGACGAGGTCAGGCGGTTGAACAAAGCCGATTTCCCGGCATTGGTATAGCCAACGAAAGAAATGGTCAAAAGCTCGCGCTTGCGACGCGCTTGCCGGCCCTGCTGGCGCTGGCGGCGCACCTTGGCAAGCCGTTTTTCAAGCTGTTTGATACGCTGGCCAAGCAACCGTCGGTCCAGCTCGAGCTGCGTCTCGCCGGGCCCACGCAGCCCAATGCCGCCCTTCTGGCGCTCCAAGTGGCTCCACCCCCTGACCAATCGACTCGCGATATGGCGCAGCTGTGCCAGCTCCACCTGCAGCTTGCCTTCATGTGAGCGAGCGCGCAGAGCAAAGATATCGAGGATCAAACCGGTGCGATCCAACACCCGAGCACCTACCGCCCGCTCCAGGTTGCGCTCCTGCGCCGGCGAGAGCTCGTGATTGATCAATATCAAATTGGCCCCTGTCTCACGGATCCGCGCCGTGAGCTCGTCCACCTTGCCCTTGCCGATAAAGTAGCGAGGATCGGGGGTCGGGCGGCGGTTGACCAGCCTGTCCACCACCACCGCACCGGCGGTCTCCGCCAGCGCGGTGAGCTCCGTGAAGCCCTCCTCGATGTCGAAGGCACCGTTATCGAGCTGAATCAGGATGGCCTGTTCGCCGCCCTGCGGTCGGTCAAAGAGCTGGGCGGGCGCCGTATCCGCCCGCACAAGGTCAATATTTGTTTCCGATGTCGTTGTTACTGCGGTCATCCGGCTGATGCGGTCTGATGTTGCGCACCGGTACAATCGTGGAGATGGCATGCTTATAGACCATCTGGCTGACACTGTTGCGCAGCAGAAGCACGAATTGGTCGAACGACTCAATCTGGCCCTGCAGTTTGATGCCGTTCACCAAATATATGGAGACTGGTACCTTTTCCTTGCGAAGGGCGTTGAGAAACGGCTCCTGAAGTGATTGCCCCTTAGCCATTCCAGTGACTCCTCGTGCTCTCGGCGATTTGTTGTTATCCGGGCCCATCGCAGCATGCCCGCCGTTGCGTCCCTGCCTGGATACCGCTGTATCCGAGCTTTTATGAATTAGCATAGCAGTATTGGCTTGAATTTAGCAGTATTGGCTTGAATTTACCCCAGATTGGTATATGTGCTTCGCTTTAACCTGGCGGCAACGCGAACGCTCGACTCGGTGGCGTCGATCCACATGGCATCGTGCTCGCGGCGCAGCCACGTGAGTTGTCGCTTGGCAAACTGCCGTGTGGCGACAATCCCGCGCTCGACCATCGTAGCGTAATCACATTCCCCGTCCAGATAACTCCACACCTGTCGATAACCGACGGCTCGCATCGAGGGCTTGTTCAGGTCGAGGTCGTGACGCTGGCGCAGTCCGACCACCTCGTCCACGAAGCCGGCGGCGAGCATCCGTCGAAACCGCGAGGCGATACGCCGGTGCAGGACCTCCCGCGAGACCGGTGTTATAACAAATTTGATCAGCGGGTAGGGAAATTGTTCCAAACTTTGGCGCTGAATCAATCTACTTAGTGTCACCCCTGTCAATTCATGCACTTCCAAGGCACGCTGAATGCGCTGCGCGTCGTTGCGGTGCACCCGCGCGGCGGTCTCTGGATCCACCCGCGCCAGACGCTCATGCAGCTTTGGCCAGCCGTGGCGCTGCGCCTGCCGCTCCAGATCATCTCGGAGGCGCTGATCGGCCACCGGCAGATCGGCCAGCCCGCCAATGAGCGTACGGAAATACAGCATGCTGCCACCGACAAGCAGCGGAATGCGCCCGCGCGCACGAATCGCCTCGATCGCGGATAACGCCTCGTCACGAAACTCCGCCGCGGAAAAACACTCCCCGGGATCGCGAATATCGATCAGGCGATGTGGCGCGATCGCCAGAACCTGCGGAGACGGTTTGGCGGAGCCGATGTTCATATCCCGATACACCAGTGCCGAATCGACACTGATGATGTCGCAAGGCAGCGTGGCGACCAGTTCGACCGCAACCGCTGTCTTTCCGGAAGCGGTCGGACCCATCAGGAAAATAACCGGCAGAGGCTTTGCCATGATCGTCAACGACCACGCAGGAAGAGTCGATCGAGCTCGCCCAGCGTAAGCCGCGTCCAAGTCGGGCGGCCATGATTGCACTGACCCATATTGGGGGTGCGCTCCATGTCGCGCAGCAGCGCATTCATTTCCGCAACCGTAAGCCGGCGGTGCGCGCGCACCGAGCCGTGGCAGGCCATGGTGGCCAACACCTGATCGATCACCGCCTCGAGTTGTCCGCCGGCTCCTTGCGTCGCAAGGCCGCTCAGCACATCCCTGAGCAGTGCCGCAACGTCAAGCTGTCCGAGTAGCGCCGGCGTGCGCCTGACGAGGAGCACATCGGGTGCGATGCGATCCACTTCGAATTCCAGGTCTCGAAACAGGCGTGCGCAGTCCTCGGCCGCGTCCGCCTCCGCCGGCGTTACGGTAACCCGTCGCGGCACCAGTAGCGCCTGCCCGGTAAGGCCATTGCGATCGACCTCGGCTTTGAGCCGCTCGTAGACAATTCGCTCGTGCGCCGCATGCATATCCACCAGGATGAGTCCCTGCGCATCCTCGCAGAGCACGTAGACGCCATGGAGCTGGGCCAAAGCATACCCTAATGGTGGGACAGCGGCCCGGCTCGTTGCCTCGGGCACGGGGTGGCCTGGCAGAGCGCGCGCCAACGGCCGGGGCGCAGCGCCCGCATCGGCTCTGCCGGAAGCGGCATGGCTCGGCCGCTCAGCGTCCGGCGGCGCATCGTCAGCGCTTGCGTAGAATTCGGACGCCTCGCCCACACGCAAGGCGATCGAAGGCTGCCAAGGCAATGGATAGCTCGGCTGCTCCTGTTGCGCCGCGGCGGGGCACGAAGCCGTGGGCGCCGCTGTCCCGAACGGGTACGCGAGCGCCCGACGCAGCTGATGGCAAAGAAAATCATAAACCAGCCGCGGTTCGCGGAAACGCACCTCGTACTTGCTCGGATGCACGTTCACATCCACCTCCGCCGGGTCCATCTCGAGATAGAGCACGTATATGGGGTGCTTGTCTCTGTACAAAAGGTCCCCGTACGCACGGCGGATGGCATGCCCGGCCAAACGGTCCCGGATCACGCGACCGTTGAGGCAGAGGTATTGCAAATCGGCCTGGGCTCGGGCCGCGCTCGGCAGACCGATCCACCCCCGAAGGGCCAAACCCGCCGCTTCCACATCCAAGGCAAGCGTCTGGCCGACGAAATCCCGCCCCAACAGCGCCGCCAGGCGTGTTTGCTGATCAACGCTCGTGCCAGCCGGCAGCACTCGAAGGTGGCCGCGGCCATGGCAGTTCAGCACGAACCCGACGTCAGGGCGACTCAGGGCGACCCGCTTGAGCAGCGCCTGTATGTGGCGCAGCTCGGTTTGCTCGGTGCGCAAAAACTTCCGTCGTGCAGGCGTATTGTGAAACAGATCGCGGACGACCACCGACGTCCCTGCCGGATGGGCCGCTGGCGCGACCTCGCCGAGCATCTCCCCACCGCTTAGCTCCAGACGCCAGCCATGCTCGCTGCCGCGCGGGCACGTGATGAGCGACAAGCGGGCCACCGAGGCTATGCTCGGCAGCGCCTCGCCACGGAATCCCAGGCTCGTGATGCGCTGCAGGTCGCCGGGTTCGCGAATCTTGCTGGTCGCATGGCGGCCGACAGCCAAGCGCAAATCCTCGCAGCCCATGCCAATACCGTCATCGCGCACACGTATCAGGCGCTTACCGCCGCCTTCGACGGTGACCTCGATCCAACTCGCCTCGGCATCCAGCGCATTCTCCACCAACTCCTTCACGACCGCCGCGGGGCGCTCGATCACCTCGCCGGCGGCGATCTGATTGACAAGCTGTGCCGACAGGCGGCGAATAACGACCGCGGGCGAGGGAGTATCGCTCGACTGACTCATGCGATCATTATGCCGAACATCGCCCGCTCGGGTCAGCTCACCCAGACGCGCTTGCCTAAAGGGGCGGCAAGCGGCGTGATTTGGGCACCCGCGAAACGGCGTTCATGTGGGATGCCTACGGGGGGCTACGGGATCACCAATCGAGCGCCGATCGCAATCATATCGCCCCCTAGGTCATTGACCTTGCGCAGTTGCTTGACGCTGACGCCGTACTCCTGCGCGATGGCACTCAAGGTATCGCCGCGCCGTACGACGTGCTCCTGGCTGCCGGCCATGCGCCGGCCCGGCATGAAATCATTGATGTAGGCACTGATGCCCCGCTCCAGCGCGCGCGCGAGCTTCCACTGGAAACGGCTGCTTCGCAGCCGCCGCTCCTCGCCGGGATTGGAAATGAATGCGCTTTCCACCAATACCGAGGGCATATCCAGCGACTTGAGCACGACGAATCCCGCCCGCTCCACCGAGCTCTTGTGAAGTTCGCCGACGTCGTTCAAACCTTTGAGCATGGATTGCGCGAGATAGGTGCTCGACTCGATCGTTGCCGCGCGCGAGAGATCGACCAGCACAGTCGCAACGAGATCATCCTTGCCGTCCAGGGAAACACCACCAATGCGGTCAGCGGAGTTCTCCCGCTGCGCCAGCAATCGCGCAGCCTCGGTCGAGGCACCATTGCGCGAGAGAACGTAGACGGACGCCCCCTGGGCTGTGCCATCACCGATTGAATCGGCATGGATCGATATGAAGAGGTCCGCCTGCGCCTTGCGCGCGAGCGCCGTGCGCTCACGCAAGCCCACATAGTGATCGTCCTCGCGCGTCAGCATCGCACGCATCCCCGAGCGTGCGGAGACCAACTCGGCGAGTTTCCGGGCAATGCTCAAGGTGACCGTTTTCTCGAAAGTCCCGAGCCGACCGATTGCTCCGGGGTCTTCCCCTCCATGACCGGCATCGATAGCCACCACCATTTCGCGCGGCTGCTCTGCCAGCGTCTTGACCGGCTCCTGAGGGTTCTGGGGTTTCTCGAGATCCACCACCAGCCGATTGCCGTAGGTCTTGTTCGGCTCGACCAGAAAGCTCTTCAGCCGGGCGGCTTGCCGCAGATCAAAGACCACTCGCAGATCGTTTCCGTTGCGAGCTGCGGCGCGTATGCCCTCCAGCACGCCGACCGGCTCCCGAGACTCGAGCAGGTTCTGGGACAGCGCCGCGCCTTGGACGTCGAGCACAGCGCGACTCGGGTTGCTGAGTGTAAACAGCCGGTACTCGACCGGCCGGGTGAGATCGAAAACCACCCGCGTATGATCCGGCCCCGCCCAGGTACGGATTCGTTTGATGATCGTCTGTTTGCCCGCTGCCCCCGCACAAACGCAGCACAACAGGGCGAATAGCAGCCAACGCTTCATTTCCGGCCTTGTTCTTATGCCGCCGCGTCTGTTGTTAGCTAGCCATAGTGCATCGCTATTTTCAAGTTATTTTTCCGCAATTGTAGATAGATAGCGTCATATCTTTGTGTTTATTCTCAATCCCGACGTAGCTGAGCGAGAAGCATCGCTCCCGTGGAACTAGAAGCCGCCAACTCCGCTGCGCGTGCCGTCCCGGCGACTCGAAGCGTGATCACCAGATCGGGAGCCGGCAAGGCATCGCCGCCCCGCTCGGGCCACTCGATCAGCAATACCGCCGGCCCGCGCAGCAGATCACGCAAGCCGATGTATTCAAGCTCCTCGGGGTCCGCAAGGCGGTAGAGGTCCAAGTGATAGAGACAACACTCGCCCACCTGATACGGCTCGACCAAGGTGAACGTCGGGCTGCGCACCGGCCCTTCGTGACCCAACGCGCGCAGCAGGCCCCGCACCAGGGTCGTCTTTCCCGCACCGAGCTCACCGGTGAGGTTGATATAGCAACTCCGTGGCAGAACGGCCGCGATCTGCGCGCCGAGCGCGGCCGTCGCCTGCGGGTGGGGTAGGTGGCGCTGATGAGTCATCGCGGATTGGCGAGCCGGCGCAGCGGCTCGAACAAATCCGCAGCCAATAGGCCACGCTCTCCGTGCGCCGCCGCTTGATCGGCGGCAAGCGCATGCAACCAGACGCCGCTCACCGCCGCTGCTTCCGGGTCCAGCCCCTGGGCGAGCAAGCCGGCGATGACACCGCTGAGCACGTCACCCATACCGCCGCTGGCCATACCCGGATTACCCCGATCGCACAGCCACGTGAGGCGCGCCGTGCGGATCAAGCTGCCCGCCCCTTTGAGAACGATCACTCCGCCGAACCGCGCCTGCAACGCTTCGGCGGCCGCAAAGCGATCGGCCTGCACGTCGGCGGCGGAACAGTCAAGCAAACGGCCCGCCTCACCTGGATGGGGGGTTAGAACCCAATCCTCGCCTCGCGATGGTGCCCGCGCGAGCCGGTTGAGGCCATCCGCATCGACCACGAGAGGACCGTCGAATTCGATGCAGCGCCCGAACAGTTCTCGACTCCAATCGCTGTCGCCCAGACCGGGGCCGAGCACCGCGACCGTTGCCCGTCGGAACAGGGGGTCCAGCTCCGAGGAGGCGGCGATGCCACGGCACATGACCTCCGGACGCGCGGCGAGGATGGGCGACACATGCTCCGCTCGGGTAGCCGCCGTGACCAGCCCCGCACCCACGCGCCCGGCCGCCTCCGCCGCCATCCGTACCGCGCCGCCCATACCGCGATCACCACCCACGATCAGGACATGACCGAACAGTCCCTTGTGGGCCGTACGCTGTCGCGGCGCAAGATGCGGGGTCACTTGAGCGGTGGTGATCCTGCGGGCGGCCGGCTCAATGCCGCTTGATGCCGCCGCCGGCACGTCCAAATCGCTGAACGTCAACTCTCCAGTATGGGCTGGCGCATCCGCCGTAAACAATCCCTGCTTGAGAACAATGAAGCTCGCTGTGGCTTGCGCCCGCACCGCCACGCCCATGGTTCCACCGGAATCGCCGTGAATACCGGAAGGGATATCGATGGCCAACACCGGCCGCTGTGCCGCGTTGATCGCCTCGATCGCCTGGGCGAAGCGCCCTTCCACGGGGCGATCCAGTCCGGTACCGAGCACGGCATCGACGATAACATCGACCTCGCTGAGCGCCCCGGCATCGAAAGCCTCCACCGCGCCGAGCTCGAGATAGTCCTTCGCGGCCAGCCCCGCCGTGCCCTGCAGACGCCGCGGCTCGATGAGTGTCAGCACGCGCACGGCGAGACCATCACGCAGCGCAAAGCGCGCCAGGACATAGCCGTCGCCCGCGTTGTTGCCACCGCCACAGATAACGCCGATGCGCCGCGCCTGAGGCCAATGCCGGCGCAGCGCCCGATAGGCCACACGCCCGGCACGCTCCATAAGCGTATAACCGGGAATGCCATGGACATCGATAGCGCGGCGATCCACCTCCCGGCTCTGCTCGGTACGGTAAAGCTCACGTGGCAGTCGCTCCATGAGTGCCATTATAGTCATCCAGGCAGCGGGGTCAGTAACCGCGCAACCGCGTTAGAATAACGCGATGAGCGACTTGCCGGAGCATCTCGACTTGCAAGCCCTCGCCGAGGATATCCAGCGCTGGGGCCATGAGCTTGGCTTCGACCGGATCGGAATCGTCACGCCCGATCTGGGCAGCGACGAGGCGCACCTGTTGCGATGGCTGCGTCGTGGCTATCACGGTGACATGAGCTACATGGCCCGCCACGGAGTCAAGCGCGCGCGGCCCCATCGCCTGCTACCGGGGACCGTGCGCGTGATTTGCGTACGGACGAACTATCGCCCCCCGGGGCTCGAGCCGGACGGACGAATCCTGCAGGACGGGCGCCGCGCTTTCATCGCTCGCTACGCTTTGGGCCGTGACTATCACAAGCTCATGCGCCGGCGGCTGCAAGCGCTTGCCCGGCGCATCGAGAGCGTCGTGGGTGCGTTCGGCTACCGGGCATTCGTCGACAGCGCCCCCGTGCTGGAAAAAGCGCTGGCGCGCGACGCGGGCCTTGGCTGGATCGGTAAGAACACCCTGCTGTTGAGTCGCGATGCCGGTTCCTATTTCCTGCTCGGGGAGCTATTCACCGACCTGCCGTTGCCACCAAGCGCTACCGACGGCGAGCACTGCGGCAGTTGCCGAGCCTGCTTGGAAATTTGCCCAACCCAGGCGATCACCGGACCGTATCAACTCGACGCCCGCCGCTGCATCTCCTACCTGACGATCGAGCATCAAGGGAGCATCCCCGAGGCATTGCGCCCCCTCATCGGCAACCGAGTCTTCGGCTGTGACGACTGCCAAGCCATCTGTCCCTGGAACAAGTTCGCCCGGTCGACCGACGAGCCCGACTTCCGGCCGCGGCACGGCTTGGACACGGCCGAGCTCGTCGCGCTCATGCGCTGGAATGAGGCGGAGTTTCTCGAGCGCACCGCCGGTTCGGCGATTCGCCGCCTCGGCCACGCGCGGTGGCTGCGCAATCTGGCGGTTGCCTTGGGCAACGCGCCGCGCGACGAGGCCGTGCTCCACGTCCTACGCGAACGCCTGCACCATCCCTCCGCATTGGTGCGTGAGCACGTCGCTTGGGCCCTTGCGCGACAGACCGGCATATCGTAGCGCCGCTCCCGCTTGTAACCGGTAAGCCTCCGGCGTCGCGGCGCATCAAGGGCCCGACCAGTCGCGAAATCGGCGCACCAGCCCGCGCGTCGACGAATCGATGTCCGTTGCGGGCTTGTCCTCCCCCGCAAGCAGGGGCCCGAGCTCGAGTGCAATCTGCTTGCCGAGCTCGACACCCCACTGATCGAAGGCATTGACGCCCCAAATCACGCTCTGCACGAAAGTCCGATGCTCATACATCGCCAATAACATGCCAAAGCTGCGGGGCGTGAGCTCGCGCAGCAAAATGACGTTGCTCGGGCGCCCGCCGGCACAGACCCGGTGCGGGGTGAGGGCCGCGATTTGCGCCTCGTCCAGGCCTTTCGTTTCCATCTGCGCGCGAACCTCCTCGGCGCTGCGCCCGCGCATCAGCGCCTGACTTTGCGCAATGAGATTCGCCACGGCCTGAGTCGAATCGCCTGCTTCTCTCTGCGCGACGCGACCGACAATCCCGATGAAGTCGACGGGTACGATCTCGGTACCCTGGTGCAGGGCCTGAAAAAAAGCATGCTGTGCGGGTGTACCGGTCAAACCCCAGATCACGGGCGCGGTTCGCCACGTCACCGCCTGACCGTCGACGGTCACGGACTTGCCGTTGCTTTCCATGACCAACTGCTGCAGATACGCCGGCAAGCGTCGTAGGCGCTCGGTATAGGCGATGATTGCCAGGGCCGGCATACCGAGGAAGGTAACGTACCAGACGTCGAGCAGTCCCAGTATCACGGGGATGTTCTCGGCGAAGGGCGCGTCCTGGAAATGGCGGTCCATGATGTGAGCACCGGCGAGCATCTCCTGGAAGCGCTCCATTCCAATGGCCATAGCGACGGCCAGTCCGACCGCGGACCAGAGCGAGTAGCGCCCGCCGACCCAATCCCACATGGGCAACGCGGAGGCCGGTTCCAACCCCATATCCCGGACCCGCTCCAGATTGGCGGTAACGGCAATGAAGTGCCGTTGCCAATCCGCCGCCCCACCCAGCGTCGAGCGGCACCAATGCATCGCATGGCGGGCATTGGTCAATGTTTCCGCAGTGTCGAAGCTCTTGGAGACGATCAAAAAAAGTGTCCGCTGCGGCGTGCAGCGGCGGAAGACTTCACTGAGCTCGCTGCCCTCGACGTTCGCGACGAAATGCACACGCGGCCCATCTGTTGTGTATCCGAGCGCCTCCACGGCCAGCCTAGGACCTAAATCCGAGCCGCCGATCCCCAGATTGACCACATCGGTAATCGCCTCGCCGCTCGCCCCGAGGTAGCGACCGCCACGCACCTCGTCCACGAGCCGTTGCATGCGGCTGCGGCATTCCCTGATCTCGCGTGCGCGGGCATCATCGCCCGCAACCGAGGCCCCGGGTCGGGGTGCGGGCGCGCGCAGGGCCGTATGCAATGCCGCACGGCCTTCCGTCACGTTGACCGGCTCGCCGGCAAAGAGCCGCTCGCGGTGCGCTTCCAATGCGGATTGGCGCGCGAGCGAAAACAGCAGATCAAGTGTTTCACCGCTGATTCGATTTTTCGAATAGTCCAACAACAGATCGTCGAGTTCGATCGAGAAACGCTCGAATCGGTGAGGGTCGCGCTCGAAGAAGCCGCGTAAGGAGAGCTCTTCCATCACCCGGCGATGGCGGCTCAGGGATAACCAGGCCGGTTGCTCGTTAAGCCGCTTCATCATCCGCCTCCCTACGCCGTCCGGGCATGAGCCAATAGCATAGCGCGTTTCCGAGCCTTACCAATGCACACGGCGCGTCTGTGTTCTAAGGAAAGGAAGCCTCAGTAACCGGAGGAATGTTTTTTTCTCGAGAGGGACGCCGGAATTCCCGGCAACGGGACGGGGCCGAGGCTGCGCGTGGCGCTTGCCGCCGCCGACCGCGAAGCGAAGTCGCTTTGCCCGCCCCCACTGCGGGCTGCGCTGCGTCCCGCAAGGGGCTGAGAGGCAGGAACACACTGCTGACCGATTCGATTAAAACTCGCTCATCGCCGACGGGCAGGCGGCAACGCTGCTCCGCCGCAGCGCCTTCATGCCACCTGTCGGGCGGTGGCGTTGCGCGTATGCCTGATGCGATTCTGCTCGTCGCAGTAAACAAGCACGGGCCGATGGCCTTCGAGTTCCGCCTCCGGCACGAGGGCATAACAGCAGATGATCACCCGGTCACCGGGTCGCGCCTTGTGCGCTGCGGCACCGTTCATGGAAATGATACCCGAACCGCCTTCGGCGCGAATGGCATAAGTGGTTAACCGCTCGCCATTGGTAATGTTATAGATATCGATTTGCTGGTACTCCCGGATACCGGCTGCTGCAAGCAGTTCGGCGTCGATCGCGCATGATCCCTCGTATTCCGACTCCGTGTGGGTGACCCGTGCCTGATGCAACTTGCATTTCAACATCGTCAGGTACATAAGCTTCGCCTCTGTCAGCATCCTAGCTCCATGCTTCGCAGCCGACGACTCGGCGCATATTGCAGAGCAACATATTATCCATGGTCAGTCGCGGCGGTTCAACGAGAGCTCCACATTATCGATCAGCCGCGTTTCGCCGAGCCAGGCGGCCGCCAACACAACCAGCTCAGTATCGTCATCACGCGGTTCGAGCAAATCTGCGCCGCGTCGGATGGCCACGTATTCCGGGCGCATTCCGCTTTGCAGCAACATCTCACGGCCTCGCGCCTCGAGTCCTCGAAGATCCGATTCCCCCTCCTGCAGCGCGCGTGCCAGCGCTTTCAACATACGGTAGAGCTCAGGGGCCAACCCGCGTTGCGCGGGCGCCAGATAAGCGTTGCGCGAGCTGCGGGCAAGGCCGTCGGGTTCCCGCACGGTCTCCACTCCGATCACCTGCACGGGCAGATTCAGATCCGCCACCATACGCCGAACCACCAGCAGCTGCTGATAGTCCTTACGACCGAATACGGCGACATCCGGCTGCACGATGTTGAGCAGCTTGGCCACCACGGTCGCGACCCCCGTGAAATGCCCCGCTCGGCTAGCGCCGCAGAGAATGCTGGAGAGCGCCGTGACCTCCACCTGAGTGTGCCCGTCGGTGCCCTCCGGATAGAGCTCCGGGACCGACGGAGCGAACAGGGCATCGACTCCCAGCGACTGGAGCTGAGCGCGGTCCTCCTCCAGGCTCCTCGGATAAGTGGCGTAATCCTCCCCCGGTCCGAACTGGGTCGGGTTGACGAATACGCTGGTCACCACGCGATCGCCGTATTGGCGCGCCGCCTTGACCAACGCCAAATGGCCTTCATGCAGATTGCCCATAGTCGGCACGAAGCTAACCGTGAGCTGCTGGGCTCTCCAGGAACGCACCCGCGCCCGCAGCTCCGGGATCTGCTGGACGACTTGCATGCACCATTCCTATTAGAAGCAATGTTCTTCGCCCGGAAAACGACGCGCCTTGACGGCCGCCACATAGTCCTCTACGGCGGCATGAATGCCAGCTGCCCCCGCCATGAAGTCCTTGGCGAATTTCGGCGGCCGCCCGGGCGTAATGCCGAGCAGGTCCTGGAGCACCAGTATCTGGCCGTCACAACCCGGTCCCGCTCCGATGCCAATGACCGGAATGCGTAATTCGCGCGCCAACCGCTCCGCGAGCGTGGCGGGGACACATTCGAGCAGCAGCACGTCCGCGCCCGCCGCTTCCAGGGCATGGGCATCGTCGATCATGACGCGAGCACTCGCCCGGTCACGCCCTGTCACCTTATAGCCACCGAGCTTGTGGATGCGCTGCGGCAATAACCCCAAATGCGCACAGACCGGAATGCCCGCCTTCGTGAGCGCCGCCACGATACGGGCCTGATCCACCGTTCCTTCCAGTTTCACCATGCGGGCGCCCCCCTCTTGCATAAGCCGGGCGGCGTTGCGCAGTGCGGTGGGCTCATCGGGATAGCTCATGAACGGCATGTCGGCCATGATCAGCGAACGCCTGCAGGCGGAGGCAACGCATCGGGTATGGTAGACGACGTCATCCACCGTCACGGACAACGTCGTCTCATGCCCTTGGATGACCATGCCGAGGGTGTCACCGACCAAAATCACGTCGATACCGGCATCGTTCATCAAGTAAGCGAAGCTGTAATCGTAGGCGGTGAGGCAGGCAATCGCCTCGCCGGCGGCTTTCATCCGCAGCAACCGCGTGACGTTCACAGCGGGCGCAATGCGTTTACCCGACTTCTCGACGTCCATGACCTCGGCCCCCTAGCCTGGCAAAGCGCTACTTTACAGCGCCAACGGCGCCGGATTGAAGCGGCGTCGGCGCAGGCGAACCGGCGGGCTCGTCGGCATGAATGCGAGCGCTCAACGAACTCGCGTCAATGTGCGGCGATCCACGCCGGCGAGCAAGTGCTCGATACGCCCGTATCCCGGCACGTCAAGTCCGGGCGCGAGTTCGGCAAGCGGGAATAGCACGAACGCGCGATGGGCGATGCCAGGATGCGGCACGCGGAGTCCCGGCAAGGCCAGCCGTCGCTTTCCCCAGACCAGAACGTCGAGGTCAAGCGTGCGCGGCCCCCAACGCAATAGGCCGCGCTTGCGCCCCTGCCGCGATTCGATCCGTTGTAACGCCGCGAGCAGCGCGCGGGGGCTGAGATTCGTGCGCAGCTCAGCGACCGCGTTGACGTAATCCGGCTGCCACCCCGGACCCATCGGCGGGTTGCGATAAAGCGTGGACTGCGCCTGCAATCGGCACCCGGGCAATCGATTCAGCGCCCGGAGCGCTTGACGTACTTGCCTCACCGGCCCGGAGAAGTTGCTGCCCAGGCCGATGAAAACGCGCACCCGTGCTGCCATCAGACCGTGTCACTGTCCTTGCGCCGAGCGCGCCGCGGACCGGAGCGCCGGCGCCGCGCGGCCATTTCCGCGCGCTGCTCCACGGGCGCCTCCTGCAGCTGCCTCCACCATTGCGCCAACTCCGCGTCGAATTCTCCGGCTTCGGCACGCAACAGCATGAAGTCATAAGCCGCACGAAACCGCGGATGGCTCAGCAACCGCAGCGAGCGCTTGCCGGCACGGCGCTCGAAGCGGGGTTGCAGCGACCATATCTCGCGCATGGGAATGGAAAAACGCTTGGGTATCGACACGCTACGCAACTGATCTTTCAAGACCTCGCCGGCGGCTTCCTGGATCACCGCAGTCGACCCGGCGGCATTTTGCGCCGGCGCGCCGAGGCGTTGTGAAATGGCTGGCCACAACAGCGCGGCGAACAAGAAAGCGGGCGTTACCGGTCGGCCCTCGGCGACCCGGCGATCCGTATTGGCGAGCGCATGGGAGAGAAAGGCAAGCGCACTGCCGAACTCATCTTCGAGCAGCACCGCTTCGGTGTCGGGAAAAAGGTGGCCGAAAAGGCCATAGTGCCGCAGGCACTCGAAGCCTTCGAGCCCCATTCCCGTGACGAACAGCTTGAGCACCTCATCGAAGAGCCGCGCCGGGGGAATTTGGGCCAGAAGGTGCGCCATGGCCGGGATCGCCGCAGCTGTCTGCGGGTGCATGCGAAAACCCAGCTTCACGGCGAAACGCGCGGCACGCAGCATACGCACCGGGTCTTCCCGGTAACGCTGCTCCACGTCGCCGATCAGCCGCAGCACGCCTTGCCGCAAGTCGGCCATCCCGCCCGTGTAGTCGACCAGCGTAAAGTCAGCGATATTGTAGTAAAGGGCGTTTACGGTGAAGTCGCGACGCAGCGCATCCTCTTCTATGGTACCGAACACGTTGTCACGCAAAACCCGCCCGTCCTCCAGCACGCGGGCGCCCTCGTCCGCGTCTCCGGCCTTGTGCAGAGCCCGGAAGGTGGCCACCTCGATGATCTCCCGACCGAAATGCACGTGCGCCAGACGAAAGCGTCGACCGATGAGGCGACAGTTGCGAAACAGCTCCTTTACTTGCTCCGGTCTTGCATTGGTGGCGACATCGAAGTCCTTTGGCTCCCGGCCGAGGGAGAGGTCGCGAACCCCACCGCCGACCAGATAGGCGGCATACCCGGCACCGTTCAATCGATACAACACCTTGAGTGCGTTGCGACTGATATCGGCCCGCGAGATGCCGTGCTCGGATCGGGGGATGATGACCGGATCGTGGTGAATGGCAGCAAGCTCCGTCACGTACTCCCACGACTTGTCCGCACGCTAAGGGTGCGTATAATAACAAGCCTTGTGCCAAGGTGCAGGATTGGCTTCGCACAATGCCGCACTGATATCGCCAAGTTCAACCACGCTCCCATCGTCTAGCGGTTTAGGACGCCGCCCTCTCAAGGCGGAAACCGGGGTTCAAATCCCCGTGGGAGCGCCATTGCCCGGCGAGACATCAGCCACCGCAAAGGCCACGCAACTATGCCGCCTGCATGACAAGCGATACCCTGCCCCACCAGCCCCTGCGCGAACCGCATCCGGCCGGCTTGTTCAGACGCCTGGCGGCCGTATTCTACGACGCCTTGGTGCTGCTTGCACTGTGGATGCTGGCAACGGCGCTCTGGCTTCCGGCCGCGCACGGTGAGGCGATTCGGCCCGGCTCCCCGCTCTATCACGCCTATCAGCTCAGCCTGTTGGTGGTCGCATTCGCCTTTTTCGTGGGCTTTTGGGGCTGCGCGGGCTGTACCCTGGGCATGCAGGCCTGGCGGCTCAGCCTGATCCGGGCCGACGGCGAGCGGCTTCGCTGGCGTGACGCGGCGTGGCGCTTCTTCGCCGCGCTGCTCGCGTGGCTGCCGCTGGGCCTCGGGGTGCTTTGGGTACTCATCGACCGTGACCGCTTGGCCTGGCACGATCGTCTCTCCGCCACCCGCGTGGTGATGAACCGCTCACGGGCGAGCTGAGCGTTCAAACACTGCGGCGCGAGAGCCGCATGAGCCCGGCGAGCGCAACACCCAGGAACAGCACCGTCGGTCCCAGCGCGCTTGCCAGTGGCGGCAGGCCGAACACCATCGCAGCACGGTTGAGCAGCCGATTCAGCAAAAAGTAGGCGATGCCGATCAGCACGCCGATGAAGATACGCTGGCCCATGTTGGCGCTGCGCAATGATCCGAATACCAACGGCACCGTCAGCAGCAACATGGTCACGGTAGCGAGCGGCGTAGAGACCTTCACCCAAAAAGCCAGCCGGTAGCGGCTGCTATCGAGTTCGTTGTTCTCCAGGTAACGACTGTAGGTCCATAGCTCGGTGAGCGGTAGGACCTCCGGCTCGACCACCACCACGTCGAGCATATCGGGCTTGAGCTCGCTGCGATAGCGAACGCTGGCCGCACGGCTGACCTCGATAGTGCCGCCCGCGGCAAACTTCGTGGTCACCGGTGCCCGCAGCACCCAGACACCATCGTCGTATTGGGCCCGGTAGGCAGTCATGATGTATTCCAACCGCGCGCCTTGGAACGCATAGATCTGGATATCCTCGAGGACGTCCGCCTCGGGCACTTGCCGGGCATGGACATAGCGTTTCCCGTCGCGTGCCCAGAAACCCGATTCGCCCCCCGCCGACAACGAGCCACCCATGGCGTTGGCCTGCAACTCCGTCGCCAAGCGGTTGGTTCGCGGCGCCAGCCACTCACCGATTCCCATGGCCACCAAAGCGAGCACCAAGCCGGTGAGCACCATCGGACGCGCGATGGCGAGCGCCGACATACCGGTGCCGCGCATCACGACGAGCTCGGAACGCGCCGCCAGCCCGCCCAGGCCGACCAGACTGCCGATCAGCGTGGCGAACGGAAATGCCTGATAGGCACTGTAGGGTGTGGTCAGAACCACATAGATCAGCGCTAGCCATGTCGTGTAACCGCCCTGACCGCTGTCCTGACTCTCATCGATGAAGCTGAACAAAAAGTCGAGCGAGACGATCACCAGCAGCACGACCAACGTGCCGGCGGTTACGTTCCGCGCGATGTAGCGGTCGATGCGCCTCATCTTTTTTTCCCGCCCACCGCCGGCGGCCGGTGCAGGATGCGAAACCGATGCTGCAATGCGGCCAAGGCCACACCCAGCATGAGCGCGTGTACCCACCACAACCCTAAGATCTGCGGATAATGCCCCTGACTCAGCAGCTTTTCTGCGACCTTGAGAAGGTTGAAGTAAAGTACGTAGACCAAAACCGCAGTCAGGAGCTTCGCGTAGCGCCCCTCACGTGGCGCGCTCTTGCTGAGCGGCAATGCCAGCACGCACAGCACCAGCGTGACCAGCGGCATCGACAGCCGCCATTGCAACTCCGCTGCGGCGGCCGGCCCTCGGGTGCGCCAAAGCTCGCGGCTGGAGAGCGCATCACGGTGGGCGGTGAATTGCACCGGCTGGGAGGTGCCCAGGCTCACGCCGTGCTGACGAAAACGGACCACCCGCCACTCGCGCTGGCCGGGTACGCCCTGATAGCGATATCCGTCCAATAGCAAAAGAAAGCGCTCTCCGTTCTCGGGATCCACCTCCCGCCGGGCCCGTTCGGCCGCTATCAGCACCGGCTGCCCGCCCTGCTCTGCGCGAGCGAAGACACCGTGCATGACGCCCTCCGCGTCCACCGAGGCGACATAAGCCACCGTCGCCCCGCGGCCGAAGTCGAGAAACCGCCCCGGGCGCACGCCCTGCAGACGATTCGACTGCTGGGCCTCCGCCACGAGGCGCTGCGCCGTATGCTCGGCCCAGGGACCGAATACCAGCGAGAGATAACCCACCAGCAGCGCCAGCGGTACGGCCAATAGCAACAACGCCCGCGAGAGTTCCCGCGGCCCGACACCACAGGCGGCCAGTGCCGCCATTTCCGAGTCGCGGTACAAGCGCCCCAGGCCCATTATGATCGCCAGAAAAAAACTCGCCGGCAGCACGGTGCCCAGATTGGCCAGAGCCTTCAAGCCGAGCAGCGCGAAAAGAAGATTGGCCGGAATATCCCCGCTGGCGGCATCGGCAAGGAACCGGATGAACCGGTTGGTCAACAGCACCACGAGCAGAACCACGGTTACCGCCAACCAGCTTAAACCGACTTCTGCGATGACATAGCGACTCACGCGGCTGATGCGCACAAATCTGCCCCGAAATGCACTACTCTGTGCAAAAAATGATCGAAACTGCATTACGATAGAGCTTTCACCACCCTTCCGGCGTTGGTGAATGCGCTCCGCGACTCGCTACAGGAGCAGCGTAGCCAACTTGCTTTTCCAAGGAACACAAGGAGTCATCGATGGAATATGTGGTCAAAAGCGGCAGTCCGGAGAAACAGCGCTCTGCCTGCGTCGTTGTCGGGGTTTTCGAGCCCCGCCGGCTCTCCTCGGCCGCTGCCCAGCTTGACAAGGCCAGCAACAATTTCCTTTCCGGCCTCGTGCGCCGAGGCGACATGGAAGGAAAGCTGGGCAAGAGTCTGCTGGTGACCAATGTACCAGACGTGCTGTGCGACCGCGTGCTGATGATCGGCTGCGGCCGCGAGCGAGAGTTCAACGATCGCGCCTACCGCCAGGTGATCGCCACAATGGCGAGCCAATTGCAGGAAAGCGGGGCCGTCGAGGCCGTCACCTACCTCACGGATCTCGCCGTCAAAGGCCGCGATGCCGCCTGGCGGGTGCGTGATGCCGTGACTGGCGTGGCCGACACGCTGTACCGTTTCGACCGGCTCAAGGGCAAACAGGATACCCCCCGACGCCCTTTGCGCAAGCTCACCTTGAGTGTCCCGAGTCGCCGCGAGCTCAGCGCCGGCGAGCGAGCCGCGCGGCACGGCGTTGCCATCGCCCGGGGCATGGCGCTCGCCAAGGACTTGGGCAATCTGCCGGGGAACATCTGCACGCCGAGCTACCTCGCCGAGCAGGCGCGAGAGCTCGCTGATCGCCTCGAGAACCTGCGGGTGGAGATTCTCGGCCCCAAGGAAATGGAGGATCTGGGCATGGGGGCCTTGCTCTCGGTCGCCCGCGGCAGTCGCCAGGAGCCGCGGCTGATAAGCATGCACTACCAAGGCGCCGGGGAACAGACACGCCCCCATGTGCTGGTGGGCAAAGGCATCACTTTCGACTCCGGTGGCATTTCGCTCAAACCGGGCCAGGCCATGGACGAAATGAAATTCGACATGTGCGGCGCAGCCAGCGTTTTCGGTACCATCCAGGCCATCGCTGAGCTCGAGCTCGCCACCAATGTCGTCGGCGTGGTCGCCGCAAGCGAGAATCTTCCAGACGGCAACGCGAGCAAGCCCGGCGACATCGTCACCACGCTGTCGGGGCAGACGGTGGAGATTCTGAACACCGATGCCGAAGGCCGTCTGGTGCTGTGCGATGCGCTCACCTACAGCGAGCGTTTCGAGCCGGAGACCATCGTTGATCTCGCCACGCTCACGGGAGCCTGTATCATTGCGCTGGGTCAACACGCGCACGGGTTGCTCGGCAATCAGCCGACTTTGGTAAATGAGCTGCTGGCCGCGGGCAACAGTGCCGGCGATCGGGCTTGGGAACTGCCGCTGTGGGATGAGTATCAGGAGCAGCTCAAGAGCAATTTCGCCGATATGGCGAACATAGGCGGACGGGCCGCGGGCACCATCACAGCCGCTTGCTTTCTCTCGCGCTTCGCCAAGAAGCAGCGCTGGGCCCATCTGGATATTGCGGGTACCGCCTGGAAAAGCGGCGAACAAAAAGGCGCAACCGGTCGACCGGTGCCTTTGCTGGTGCAGTACCTCCTGGATCGCGCCGGCGGGCGGGCCTGACCGATGGCGCAGACTCCGCGCATCGATTTCTATCTACTGGCAAGCGAGAACACCGCAGCGCGCGAGATCTTCTGCTGTCGGCTCACCGAGAAAGCTTATCGGCAAGGCTACCAGGTGTTCATACTCACCGGCGAAGAGGCGCTGACGCGTTCGCTGGATCAGCGGCTTTGGACGTTCCGGGCGGGAAGCTTCGTGCCCCATGCAGACGCCGCGCGGGCAGATGGCGAGCCGGTGGTCATCGGCGAACAGCTCGAGGGCAAGACGGTCGACTTGCTGATCAACTTAACCGCGCAATGTCCCGAGCACTGGCAACAACTCAAGCGAATAGCCGAAATCGCCACCGACGCGCCGCACAGCTTGCACTCGGCGCGCGATCGGTTCCGTTATTACCGCAACGCCGGCGCGCAGCCCACCTATCATCGCCTGCAGATACCGTGACTCGATGCCGGCAGCATCGCTGAGCGCGGCAACCGTCAGAGGACACACTGGGTTATAGTAGATAGCTTTCGTCGCGCAAACAGACCACCGGGGCATCCATGGAGAAGACGTACGATCCAAGCAAAATCGAATCCCGTTGGTATGAGTCGTGGGAATCCAGCGGCTATTTCGCGCCGACCGGCCGGGGCGAGCCCTATTGCATCATGATCCCGCCGCCGAACGTCACCGGCACCTTGCATATGGGGCATGCCTTCCAGGATACGATCATGGATATCCTTACCCGCTACCATCGCATGCAGGGTCGGGATACCCTTTGGCAGCCGGGCACGGACCATGCCGGCATCGCAACGCAAATGGTGGTGGAACGCCAGCTCAATGCCGAGGGGAAGACGCGCCACGACCTCACGCGTGAGGCGTTCATCGACCGCATCTGGCAGTGGAAGGCGCAATCGGGCGGCACCATCACCCAACAGCTGCGGCGGATGGGTGCGTCCGT
The DNA here is from genome assembly GCF_059432795.1 of Nitrococcus sp. NCBI lineage: Bacteria > Pseudomonadati > Pseudomonadota > Gammaproteobacteria > Chromatiales > Ectothiorhodospiraceae > Nitrococcus > Nitrococcus sp. The sequence continues at coordinate 26,886 of NZ_JBXWZQ010000136.1, forward strand.
GGACTGGCAGCGCGAGCGCTTCACCATGGATGCGGGCCTCTCCGCCGCGGTGCGTGAGGTTTTCGTCCAGCTGCACGAGGAAGGCGTCATTTACCGGGGCAAGCGCCTGGTCAACTGGGATCCGGTGTTGCTCACGGCCGTCTCCGACCTCGAGGTGGTGGCGCAGGAGGAGGCGGGACACTTGTGGCACATCCGCTATCCTCTGACGCGCGGCGACGCCCACCTGGTGGTCGCCACCACCCGCCCCGAGACCATGCTCGGCGATACGGCCGTGGCGGTGCACCCCGAAGATCCGCGTTATGCTCACCTTATAGGCGAATCCGTGCGGCTGCCGCTCAGCGGGCGCGAAATTCCGATTATCGGCGATCAACACGTGGACCCCGAGTTCGGCACCGGCTGTCTCAAAATCACCCCCGCGCATGATTTCAACGATTACCTCGTCGGCCAGCGCCACGATCTGCCGCTGCTCAGCATCTTCACGGCCGCGGCTCGGATCAATGACAATGCGCCCGCGGCCTACCGTGGACTCGATCGCTTCGAGGCGCGCGAGAAGATCGTGCAAGACCTGCGGGCGATTGATTTGCTCGAGCGCGTCGACGCCCACCGCCTGATGGTCCCCCGCGGCGACCGCAGCGGTGCGGTCATTGAGCCTTATCTCACCGATCAATGGTACGTGAAGGCAGAGCGGCTGGCCGGGCCGGCGATTGCCGCGGTGGAATCGGGACGGGTTCGCTTTCTACCGGAGAACTGGACCAAGACCTATTTCGACTGGATGCGCAACATCCAGGACTGGTGCATCAGTCGCCAAATATGGTGGGGTCACCGGATACCCGCCTGGTACGATGCGGGGGGCAATGTCTACGTAGGCCGCAGCGAGGCGGAGGTTCGCCACAAATACGGTCTCGGCGACATGGCGCTGCAACAGGACGAGGACGTCCTGGACACCTGGTTCTCTTCTGCCCTCTGGCCATTTTCCACGTTGGGCTGGCCACAGTCCACCGAGGCGTTGCGGCGCTATTATCCCACGAGCGTGCTGGTTACCGGATTCGATATCATCTTTTTCTGGGTGGCGCGCATGATCATGCTGGGCGTGCGCTTCATGGGCGACGTGCCGTTTCGGGAAGTTTACATTCATGGGCTCGTGCGCGATGCCGACGGCCAGAAGATGTCCAAATCCAAGGGTAACGTCCTGGATCCGCTCGACATCATCGACGGCATCGAGCTCGATGCGCTGGTCGCCAAACGCACCACCGGGCTGATGCAGCCTCAGCTCGCGCCGGCCATCGAACGCGCCACACGCGCGCACTATCCGCACGGCATCGTCGCGCACGGCAGCGACGCGCTACGCTTCACCTTCGCCTCGCTCGCCACCACCGGCCGTGACATCGTCTTCGACCGCGGCCGGGTCGAGGGTTACCGGAATTTCTGCAATAAGCTCTGGAATGCCGCGCGCTACGTACTGATGAACACGCAGGAGCACGATGTCGGCCTCGATGGGCGCGCCATTACGCTAACACTGCCTGATCGTTGGATCATCTCGCGGCTGCAACGGGCGGAGCAGAGCGTCATCGACGGTATCCGCAGCTATCGGATGGACTACGCCGCGCAGGCGCTCTACGAGTTCATCTGGGACGAGTACTGCGATTGGTATCTGGAGCTCTCCAAGGCCGTTCTCCAGCGCTCCGACGACCCGGCGCAGCAACGCGGAGCACGACGCACCCTGGTGCGCGTCCTGGAAGCGGTACTGCGCCTGGCGCATCCGTTCATGCCTTTCATCACCGAGGAAATATGGCAGCGCGTCGCGCCTTTGGCCGGGCGAGAGGGTAAAACGATCATGCTCGAGCCTTACCCCGAGCCCGCGGCCGAACGGATCGATGAAACGGCCGAGGCGGAGCTTGCCTGGCTGCAGTCCTTCGTACTCGGGGTGCGTCGAATCCGCGGTGAAATGAACATTCCACCGGCTCGCGCGATACCGGTACTCTTGCGCCATGCGAGCGCCGCGGAGCGGCAGCGATTGACCGATAACCGCGCTTTCGTGGATACCCTGACCCGGCTCGAGTCCATCACCTATCTGGACAGTGACGACACCGCTCCGGAATCCGCCATCGCGCTGGTTGGAGAGCTTGAAATACTTGTGCCGATGGCGGGCCTGATCGATACCTCGGCTGAGCTGCAACGACTGGAAAAAGAACGGCAGCGCTTAGCCCGCGATCTGGAGCGAACGGAACAGAAGCTGGCCAATGTGAACTTCGTCGCCAAAGCACCGCAAGCGGTGGTGGCGAAGGAACGCGCCAAGCTCGCTGAGCTGCGCTCGGCCCTGGGCCGGCTCGACCGACAGTACCAGCGCGTGCAGGCCATCTAGTCCGGTTGCGCGTGGGGCATCGCGCACGGTTACCAGCTATCAGCGATGGGGCCGGCTAGTGGCTGCGCGGCGGATCGCCCTGACGGGGCCCGGGAATACCGCGGCGCGGTGGAGCGCGAAATTCATCATTGAGGTCTGGGCATGGACCTGACTGTCGTAATCCCCGTATACAACGAAGAGGAAAACATCGAGCCCCTGGTCGCGGAGGTGAGCACAGCCCTGCGGGGCTTCGGCGATTACGAAGTGATCTGCGTCGACGATGCCAGCACCGACCGCACCCGGGAGCGGCTGCGCGCGCTGCGCGCGCAATACCCACGGCTGCGCGTCATTCGCCATCTGAGCAACTGCGGCCAGAGCGCGGCGTTGCTGAGCGGAATTCGCGCCGCGAACGCGCGCTGGATCGTTACCCTCGACGGTGACGGTCAAAACGACCCCATGGATATCCCGAGACTCCTACAGGCACGGGATGCGGCGCGGGATCTACCGGGTGAGTTGGAAATGATTGCCGGTCAGCGCATGCGCCGCGCCGACGGCTGGCGGCGCCGAGCCGCCTCCTGGATCGCAAATGCGGTGCGCCGCCGCATTCTCACCGACGACACCGTCGATACCGGCTGCGGACTCAAGCTCTTTCGCCGTGATGCGCTGCTGCGGGTGCCCCATTTTGACCACATGCACCGTTTTCTCCCGGCGTTGATCCGGCGGGACGGCGGCGTGGTGGTCACGGTACCGGTGAACCACCGTCCGAGACTGCACGGCTACTCGAAGTACGGGCTCATCGACCGGCTAGTCGCCGGCATAGTGGACTTGGGGGGTGTGATGTGGCTCCAGCGTCGGCCCTGCATCGCCGCTATCGAGGAGGATACGCCATGAGCAACGAGTCCATGGTCTGGCTAGCCGTCGGCTTTGCCGGTCAGGCACTGTTTTCTTTGCGATTTCTGGTGCAGTGGCTGCGCAGTGAGCGGATCCGCCGCAGCGTGGTCCCCGTGGAGTTCTGGTATTTCAGCATCGCCGGCGGCGCCACTTTGCTCACCTACGCGGTACACCGCCAGGATCCGGTGTTCATCGTCGGCCAGCTCGGCGGCCTGTTCATCTACGCCCGCAACCTTTATTTTCTGCACTGCGAACGCGAGCCGGCGGCCGCGAGTAAAGGGACAACGGAGTGAACCGCCGCATTGGCTACCCGCTTCTGTGGTTCAGCGCCTGCAGCGTGCTGCTCGCGGCCACGTTGACGACATTCAGCCTGCTCGCCATTGATGAGACCCGCTATGCCGGTGTCGCCTGGGAGATGTTTCACGCCGGTGAGTATCTCGTGCCGCTCAACAACGGCACGCCTTACGCCCAAAAGCCGCCGCTGCTGTTCTGGCTGTTGCAGGCCGGCTGGCTGGTATTCGGTGTGAGCGAGGTATGGCCGCGCCTCGCCACGGGACTGTGCTCGTTGCTCGGCCTCTATCTCACGTTACGTTTGGCGCAGCGGCTTTGGCCACAACAGCAAGGCACCACCGCCTATCTCGCGCCGACGATCCTGCTCGCCAGCTTGCTCTGGAGCGTGTGGACTCCGATCGTCATGTTCGATGTCCTGCTTGCCGCCTGCGTGCTCATTGCCGTCACGGGGATCGCGACTGCGGCCTGCGATCGAACGCGTCGCGGGTGGGTGTTGACCGGCATCGGTGTAGGTCTGGGCATACTCGCCAAGGGACCGGTCGTTTTGCTGCACACGCTACCGGTGGCGATGCTTGCGCCCATCTGGCACCCACACCGGCAGAGCATGGGTTGGCGGGGCTGGTATGCGGGTTTGCTGGCAGCGCTGGCGCTCGGCGGGACAATAGCCCTGGCTTGGGCGGCCCCTGCGGCGCTGTGGGGCGGCAACAGTTACGCTCAGGCCATCTTTTGGAAACAAAGCGCGGGACGTTTGGTCGACTCGTTCGCCCATCGCCACGCCTTTTACTGGTACCTGCCGTGGCTGCCGCTGGCGCTTTTCCCATGGTCATTATGGCCGCCGGTATGGCGAGCGCTCGCGGGATTACGCCACGCTGGCGAGTGGCAATCACGCTTTTTGCTGGCCTGGTTGCTGCCAACCTTGGCTGGCTTCAGTCTCGTCAGCGGCAAACAGATCCACTATCTGTTGCCGCTGTTGCCCGCCTTTGCGCTTTTGGCGGCACGCGGTCTCGAGCGCGCGCCGTGCCGGCGCCACGACTGGCGAGATCAGTGGCCGGTCGCTGCAGCGATGCTCATCGTCGCCGGAATCCTGCTCTGGATCCCGGCGCGAAGCACAAACTTTCAGCATTTGCCCGACTGGGTCGCCGCCGTCTCGCCCGTCACTGCGCTCCTGGTGGCAAGCTGTGCGCTCATCGCCATGTTGCCGATGCGCAGTCTGGAGGTCCAAGCGCGGTTGCTCGCCGGATCTGCAATCGCGCTGGTCGCCGTCTTGCTGATCGGAATCGGGCGACCCGCGGCGCCTTACTATGATCTAAGCGGCGCGGCACGCATCGTCGGCTCCCTGCAAACCCACCGCACACCCGTCGCTCACGTCGGCAAATATCACAACCGCTTTCAATTCCTCGGCCGCCTGACGGCGCCGATAACCGTAATCGGCGCCGAGGAGGTACTGAGCTGGGCACATACGCATCCCCGCGGCTATATCGTGGCCTATTTCGACCGTCCGCCTCCTCTGAAAGGGAGCCTGCAACCCGAGTACATACAGCCTTATCGCAACGACTGGCTGACGATCTGGCCGAGCGCAGTGCTCGCGCAGCGCGCGGAACTCATTCCACAAATGGACTAGAATCTCTTGACAATTGACCCAGCGGGAGGAAGCTGGCGATGAACGCGGGAAAGCGGCTGGTACGTTTCTCGTAATGGCCGCCGGTGCGACGAAAGGCTCTGATCCGGCAAGAGAAGCGTTCGACGAGACAGCGATCGAACTGGCAGGACATACGGCGATGGGCTTTGCGCAGTATAAGAGGAGCTACACCGCGTCTTCCAATGATCGCAATCAAGCCTATCGGCATCT
>NZ_JBXWZQ010000137.1:0-7988 GCF_059432795.1 Nitrococcus sp.
CGAAATTCCGGGCAGAGCGCATTCTCGATGCGCCGCTGACCGTGCAGTTCGTGTTCTGGCTTGGGGGGCTGCTGACGGGTGATCTCGGGCGGTCGCTGACGATCGCGGGTGGCGTATCGATCACCGAGCTGGTTGCCGCCCGGTTGCCCAACACGATATTCGTCGGCCTTTACGCGACCTTGCTCGCGATCATCATCTCTCTGACGATCGGCTCGCTGGCGGCAATCCGGCGCGGCAGGATCGTCGACACCGTCTCCACTTCGGTGGCGGCGCTGGGGGTGTCGATGCCGGATTTCTGGCTCGGCTATGTGCTGATTTTCTTCTTTGCGCTCAATCTGGGATGGCTTCCGTCGTACGGTTTCACGAGCCCGTTCGACTCCCTGGGCGGCGCGCTCGTCACGGGACTTCTGCCCGCGCTCGCGATCGCGGCGCCTATGGCGGCGGTGTTTGCGCGGACACTGCGCACGGCGCTTCTGGAGAACACCGGGCGCGATTATGTCACCGTGGCGCGATCGTTCGGCTTCGCGGAAAGTTTTGTGTTCCGGCACTACGTGTTCCGCAATTCGATCATCCCCTACGTGGTGGTTGTGGGGCTTCAGGTCCGCTACCTCCTCGGGGGTGTGGTGGTGGTCGAGCGGGTTTTCGGCGTGCCGGGAATCGGCTCGCTCATGGTCGATGCCGCCTTTGGCCGTGACTATCCGGTCGTGCAGGCGTGCACGGTGATCTTTCTGGCGATCGTGCTGGCGGTCAATCTTGCCGTCGATCTCACTTGTGCTGCTCTCGATCCGAAGAGGACACGCTGATGACGGTATTGGCGTCGGGCGCGGCCGCAGGAGAATTCGCGAGCGGGAGGTGCGTGCATGTGGAATGAATTCCGCTCGAGCTTCACCGCCATCAGCGGAGTGGTGATCACGGCCCTGGTGCTGTTTGCGGTTATCGTCGTGGCCGAGGTGATACCGTATTCGCCGACCAAGATGTCGTTCACCACCGTGCTGCAGCCGCCGAGCTGGTCGCATCTGTTCGGCACGGATTCGTTCGGGCGCGATGTGTTCACACGGGTTCTCTATGGCGCGCGGGTGTCGCTTCTGATCAGCGGGGCCGGCGTGGCGATGGCGCTCGTGCTCGGTGCGCTCATCGGGATGACGGCGGCCTATTTCGGCAAGTTCTATGACCTGATCGTCATGCGCATCATGGACCTGCTGTTTTCGTTCCCCGCCTTCGTGCTGGCGCTGTTCCTGATGGTCATCATCGGCTTTGGCGTGGTCAATGTCAGTATCGCGATCGCACTGGTTTATCTGCCGATCTTTGCGCGGCTCGCGCACAATCTCACGCTCGCGGTGCGCAGCGAACCCTATGTCCAGGCCGCACGGGTGATGGGCCAGCCGTCGCTGCGGCTCCTGGCACGCGAGATCCTGCCCAATATCGCAGCCCCGCTCATGGTACAGGCAAGCATCGGTATCGCGTTCGGCATCATCATCGAGGCGGGACTCAGTTTCCTGGGGCTGGGGGTGCAGCCGCCGACGCCGTCGCTTGGCGTGATCATGGCAGACGGCCAGGAATATTTTCGCCGTGCGCCCTGGGTTCTGACGCTTTCGGGACTTGCCGTGTGCTTTGCGCTTTTGGGTCTCAACCTGCTGGGGGACGGCCTGCGTGACATGGTCGATCCGCGCCTGCGCAAGAGGAGCGAATGAGCGCGCCTAATCTTCTCGAGGTCAGAAATCTTCACGCCGGGTTCGTGCAGGGCGATGTCACGGTTCCGGTCGTGGAAGGTGTCGATTTGGACGTGCGCCGCGGCGAGGTGCTCGGCATCATCGGCGAGTCCGGTTCGGGCAAGACGGTGACGTGCATGTCTATTTTGCGGCTCCTGCCCCAGCATGCGCAGGTCAGTACGGATCGTCTGAGTTTCGATGGAGAGGAGATCGGCGACTGGCCCGAGGCGCGCTTTCGAGGTCTGAGGGGGCGGCGGCTGGCCATGATCTTTCAGGATCCGGTCGGATCGTTCAATCCGGTCAAGACGATAGGCTGGCACTTCCGGGAGGTGACACGGCGGGTTGCCGATGAGCAGAAGGAGCGCTACGGGGGTCGGCATGACTGGTGGCAGGCGGCAGTATCAGTGCTCGAGCGCGTCGGAATTCCGCACGGCAAGCAGGTGCTGCGCAACTATCCGCACCAGCTTAGCGGCGGGATGCTGCAGCGTGCGCTCGTCGCGCTCGTTCTGCAGATGCGGCCGGCGCTCATGGTTGCCGACGAGCCGACCACGAACCTCGACAATATCGTGGAGCACCAGATCATCGAGCTGTTCCGGAACCTGATGGACGAAACGCGGGCCTCGTTCATCTTCATCACGCACGATATGTCGGTCGCTGCCAAGCTGTGCGACCGCATTGCGGTGATGTATGCCGGGCAGATCGTGGAGGTGGGCGATACCACGCAGATCCTTCAGGCACCCAGGCACCCCTACACCCAAGGGCTGGTGCGCACTGCCACCGAGTTGGTGCGGCGGGTCGAGCGGCTGCGGGAAATCCCGGGTGAGCTGCCCAATTGGCACTCGCTGCCAGTGGGATGCCGGTTCCGGCCGCGCTGTGAGTACGCGAGCCAAGCGTGCAAGCAGGCCCAGCCGATGCGAAATTCCTCCGAGGGGCATTCGGTGCGGTGCCAGCTCTACGCAGGTGAGCAATGACCGAGAACACACCCCTGATCGACATCAGTGAACTGGTCGTGCGGTTTCGCGTGCGGGGTGGGCTGGATGCGGTGCTGTCCGACAGGCCCGGTCACATTACCGCTGTCGACGACGTCAACCTGTCGATTGCGCGTGGCGAGATCTTCGGGCTGGTCGGGGAGTCAGGGAGCGGCAAGACGACGCTCGGAAAGGCGGTTCTCAGGCTGGTCGATACAATCTCTGGAACGATCGATTTCGAGGGACGGGATATTTCACAGCTCTCCGAGCGCGAGCTGCGACCCTTTCGGCGCAAGCTGCAAACCGTGTTTCAGGATCCGCTATCCTCACTCAATCCGCGCCAGCGGATCGCCGAGGTGGTCGGGACGCCCCTGAGGCTGCACAACATGGTACCGGCTGGGGAGGTGGACGCCAAGGTCGACGAGATCCTGAACCGCGTCGGGCTTTCGCCGGTCTACCGGAGGCGCTATGCGCATGAGCTGTCCGGCGGGCAATTGCAGCGCGTTGCAATCGCGCGGGCCCTGGCGCTGGAGCCGAGTTTTCTGGTGGCCGACGAAGCCGTATCCAAACTCGACGTTTCGGTGCGCGCTCAGATCCTCAACCTATTCAAGGATATCCAGAGTGCGTACGGCATGACGATCCTGTTCATCGCGCATGATCTTCATGTGGCGCGATATCTTTGCACCCGTATCGGGGTGATGTACTTCGGCAAGATGGTGGAAGTTGCACCGACCGAGGAGCTGTTCGCAAATCCCCGGCATCCCTACACCCAGGCGCTCTTGTCCACCATTGACGATGGTGCGGCGGGGGGTGCGGGTGCGCTGCTTGCGCAGGAGTCGTTCAACCCAAGCGAGGACGACCGCGTGGGTTGCCGGTTCTACAAGCGCTGCTCACATCGCAACGCGCGTTGCAGCCAGCGTCACCCTGCGACGGAAGTGGTCAGCCCGGGCCATACCGTGGGGTGCTATCGGTGGCAGCACACGCTCGCGCCGGCCAGTGGGGCAGAAACGGCGGACGACGCAGTGCATTGACCCGGCTTTGGCGTGAAGCCGCAGCGGAGAGAGTGAAAGCCGATGCGCAATTTTTCGAACAAGGACGACGGGCGACATGGCGAGGGCAGGCACATCCTGCAAAGCCAGCGTGTTTATGACCGGTTGCGCCGCGACATTTCCGGCCAGCGGCTCGCTCCGGGGACGGTGCTGCACGAAATCGCGCTGAGTGAAGCGTACGACGCGAGCCGGACGCCCATTCGCGAGGCCCTTTTCCGTTTGCGTCAGGAGGGGTTTATCGAGAAGGCCGGCCGGCAGTTGCAGGTCAAGTCGTTTTCGGTGGACGAGGTGCGTCATCTGTATCAACTCCGCGAGGCGCTGGAGAAAATGGCCAACCGGCTCTGCATCGAGAACGCAAGTGACGAGAGTCTCGATCTGATTGCCTGTCAGCTCGAGAATTATCCCAACTTCGATCTGGAAAACGACTACGATTCATTCAACGAGTACGCGAACCAGTTCCATCGCGCGATTGCAAGGCTCTGCGGCAATCCGATGATCTGCGAGCAACTCGAGGCGATCCACGACAAGGTTCTGGTGATCAACGCGCATTACTGGCGTGCAGCGCCGTCGGTGGAGGAGGCATTCCGCGGGCATGCATTCATTCTCGATGCCATTCTCAACCGCGACACCATGGTCGCGGAATCGGCCATGCGCGCACATATTCAGCAGGTAGTCGTGCTCTACGATCAGGCCGCCTGCCTGCAAGACGAGCAGTGCGTGCGGTGACCGATGCCGGAGACACCGACGGCAAGGCCGGATCCGTCTCCCCGCCGGTCGCTTACGTCACAGGGGGGACGCGCGGTATCGGCCGCGCCATCGCGTTCCGGCTTGCGCGTGAGGGATACAGGGTGCGGGCCTGCGGTTCGACCGCGGCCAGCGTTGCCGAGTTGGAGCGCGCGGCGGGGGCAGAGTCTCTCGACGTGCACGGCGAACAGGTGGATGTCTGCGATCCGGCGCGGCTGGTGGCGGCGCTCGATCATGCCGCCGGTGCGGGCGGGGGCCTGAGGGCTCTGGTCTGTGCGGCCGGCATGCCGGTGCGCGGCACGGCGCTGGAGCTGTCGGGCGAGGATTGGGACCGGTGCCTGGATCTCAACCTCAAGGCGATGTTCACGGCGTGCCAGGCCGCGCTTCCGCACCTCGCGCGGACCGGCGGCGGCAGCATTGTCTGCATTTCTTCGATTTGGGCGCATACGACGACCAGGGGGCGTGTGGCGTACATCACCGCCAAAACAGCGATTTCAGGGCTGGTTCGCGCGCTTGCGCTCGACCATGCCGGGGAGGGGGTTCGCGTCAACGCCGTGGCACCCGGCTTTGTCGAAACCGATCTGCTGCGCAGCTCCCTGGCGCACATCGGCAAGGACATCGACGCCGAGATTGCCCGCATTCAGCGGCTTCACCCGCTAGGGTCCATGGTCGCGCCCGAAGATATCGCCGACGCCGTCGCTTTTCTCTCCGGCTCGGGCGCGCGCTCGATCACCGGTCAGACTTTGACCGTGGACGGTGGTGTATCGATGCGTTTCTCGCTGAACGACGCGCGTGACATCGTGTAACGGGAAGTCTTCGGGCTCCGGGCGGGGAGGCTGTGCCCGAGCGCATGTTGGCGATGCTGCGGTGAAGGCCGCTCCGCTCGAGGGCAGGCCAGTCAGCAGGGTCGTGCGCGGTCGCGCGGCGGCCTTCGTCGCGCTCCGTTTGCGCGACCCGGTTGCGGATCGCCTGGGCACTCGGCTCGAACTCGCGCGCAAGCGCCTCCGGCGTACGCCCGGCCCTGATCAGCTCCACCATCTGCCGGTGAAACTCGGGGGGATAAGGTGGTCGTCGTCTCGTCATCCGTGAACTCCCAAAACCCAAATGGTCAGGTGTTCACAAAATCGGGGCAGGTCCAGATTTGACATTTGAGCTCCGGTTGCGGCAAGGCTGCCGGAGCAGGGTTTTCACGATGCCGAGGTCAGCTATTCACGATTGCCGTCCGCATGATCCCGAAAGCAAGCTCGACCTCGGCTTGGGCAACGACAAGCGGTGGTACGAGACCGATGGCCTCGCCCGCTTTGCCACAACCCCACGTGATTAGACCCTGCTCAAGCGCCCGGTTGCGGACAACACGCGCGCGCTCCGGTGTTTGCATCTCCACGACCCCAAAAGCACCGAGCACGCGAGTGGCCCGAATGTCCCCGCTCGCGAGACCCTCGACGCCATCGCGCAGCCACTCCTCTATGACGCGCACTTGCTCGAGAACGTGTCCGTCGCGGAGTTCCCGAACAAACGCCGCCGCAGCGGCTGCCGCCACCGGATGCAGTTGAAATGTCGAGGACTGCGCGCCGTCGGGCCACCGTTCCAGTAACGCCGACCGCCCGGCAATTGCGGCAGCCGGCAGCCCGCCGCCAAAGCTCTTGCCAAGGATCAAGATGTCAGGCGACAGCCCTGCATGCTCGAAGGCGAACATCCGGCCCGTCCGTCCCAAGCCGGTAAAGACCTCGTCGACAATCAGGGGCACTTGTCACCGGCGGTGCAAAACTGACCCGTGCGGCGGGACGAATCTGACCCACCCCGCAAACTGCTTCTTCCTTGAAGGGGGGAGCGATGATCAGCGTGGAGGAGCGGATGGAGATCACGGTTTTGGCGAAGCACGGGATGAGCATTCGCGGCATCATGGAGGCGACGGGCAAGTCGCGTAACACGGTGCGGCGGTACGTGCGCGGTGGCGCGCAGGCGGCGGTTCGCAAACCGGCGGCCAAGCGGCCCGAGAAGCTCGACCCGTTCAAGGATTACATCGTCGCGCGGATGAAGGCGGCGGCGCCGGACGTCATTCCGGCGGCCGTCCTGTTCCGCGAGATCAAGGCGCGTGGTTATGAGGGCGGCCTGACGCGCGTGAAGGATTTCGTACGCGGTCTTCGGCCCGAGCCCAAGCCCGATCCGGTGGTGCGCTTCGAGACCGAGCCGGGACGCCAGATGCAGGCGGACTGGGCGACAGTCGGTCACGGCAGTGACCAACTCAAAGTCTTTATCGCCACGCTCGGCTGGAGCCGTGCGACGTTCATCCGGTTCTGCGCGGACGAGAAGCTCGAGACGCTCATCGACTGCCACGAGCGCGCCTTCGACGCCTTGGGCGGCGTGCCGAAGGAAGTGCTGTACGACAACATGAAGACAGTGGTCCTGGAGCGCAACGCCTACGGCCGGGGCGTGCACCGGTTCCATCCCGGCTTCCTCGATTATGCCCGCCACGTCGGCGCGCTGCCGCGCCTCTGCCGGCCGTACCGGGCCAAGACGAAGGGCAAGGTCGAGCGCTTCGTCGGCTATCTGAAGCGCAGCTTCTGGGTGCCGTTCGTTGCGACCTGCCGGCAGACGGGTCTTGCGCCCGACGCCGATGCCGCCAACGCGGCAGTGACGGTCTGGCTGCGTGAGGTGGCCAACGCCCGCGTTCACGCAACGACCGGCGAGGTGCCGGCCGAACGTCTCGTGATCGAACGAGCGGAACTCCAGCCGCTGGCGGCACCGTATCGCGGCAAACGGCCTGCTGCGGCGAAGCCTCGGCAAGCCATGCAGGCGCGCGGCCACCAGCATCCGCTCAGCGCGTACGATGAGCTCATCCCGTCACCGGCGTCACCGGCGTCACCGGCGATAGCGCTCGAGACGTCGCCGGAGGTCTCGCCATGAGTGATCTCCAACATGACCGTATCGGCGTGCTGGCCCGCGACCTGCGCTTGAATGCGATCGCCGATCTCTATGGCGCCATTGCCCAATCCGCCGCCAAGCGCGAAGACGCAACCTACGCCGACTTCCTCGAAGAGGTCTTGCGCGCCGAACGCGATGCCCGACGCGTGCGCTCCGCCGAGATGCTGACGCGGACCGCCGGCTTTCCGGCGATCAAGACGCTGGAAGACTACGACTTCACGTTCGCCACCGGCGCGCCGAAAGCGCAGATCCAGGAACTGGCGAGCCTGGCATTTCTCGAGCGGGCGGAGAACATTGTCATGCTCGGCCCGTCGGGCACCGGCAAGACGCATCTGGCGATCGCCTACGGCATCCTGGCGACGCGGCGCGGCTGGAAGGTGCGCTTCCAGACGGCGGCGGACCTGATCCTGATGCTGGAGACGGCGCATCGCCAGGGCCGGCTGAAGGAGGTCTTGCATCGCGCCGTCGGCAATCCGCGCCTGTTGATCATCGACGAGATCGGCTATCTGCCGTTCGGCCAGGCGCAGGCCAACCTGTTCTTTCAGGCGATCGCCAAGCGCTACGAGAAAGGGTCCATGATCCTGACGTCGAAC
>NZ_JBXWZQ010000138.1:0-15448 GCF_059432795.1 Nitrococcus sp.
GGCTTTGCCGGGCAAGAAGTCCTTGATCCGCTCCCATTGGTCGTCTCGTAGTACTCGCCGTTCCATCTGGCCAAGTCCATCAACAGCTTGGAACGGTAGTTTAAACTCAATTGTGAACACGTCCTAGTATTCTTTGTTTCCAATGAAATGCACCGCAGCTGGCGGCGCCGTTCAAACGCGGTTTTTTCCCGCGTTCCGCCCTAGCGGCGATCGCGCGAGATCGAGTCACGACGCTGGCCGTTGGAACGCTGCAATGCGGAATGGGTCCAACAGATGAAGGTTGTGCGCGCGCCAACGCGCTGTGCAACCACCATTTCCGCAAACGAAGGCTAAGCTTATGAACAATATCATTTATCTTGTCGGACTCGTCGTCATCGTAATCGCGATACTGGCATTTATCGGGGTGCTGTGAGACTCGAGTCTCCGGGCTGAGGCGTGGCTTGGAAGCGAACGCCTGAATTACTTTTCCGTCCAGGCCTCGCCGATGACAGCGAACGCTAACCGCCCACGGGTTCCTGCAGATGCTCCGCGACCCGTGCGTTGGGCAGGCGCAGCGCTACGGCCAACCACAGGATCACGCCGGAGAATAGCGCAAGCGCACACGCGGAGCCCGCGGAACCGAGCACGCCCAGGTTGCCTGCCCCTTGGGCCGGATCCGGATAAGTACCCAACCAGCTGATCACCATCAGGCCGACCAACCATACGATAACCCATGAGCCGGACCGCCATTCGAGATGCGGGGTCTTGTCCCCGTAGCGGATCTCATGAACGGCCAACACGATGTAACCGATCAGTACCGCGAGCAAAAGTTTCCAAATCGTCGCCCAGCCGGACCAATAAACAATGAGATTGGAGGACAGGAAAGCCAGGTAAGCCAGAACAGTGGCGGCCGGTAGGCGGAATGGCCGATGTTGGTTCGGCAACTGGCGGCGCATCGCCAGCAGCGCGGGCGGTCCGGAGCCGAACGAGAGCACCGCCGCCGAGGTGACAAAGCCGACCAGTTTCTGCCAGCCGGGGAAGGGCAACAGGAAAATCGTGCCCGCAATGAAAGTAACGATCAGGCTGACCCAGGGGACACCGTGCCCGTTGACCTTGGCGAGTGAGCGCGGCGCGTTGCCGTTGCGGCCCATGGCATAGGAGATGCGCGCCGTGACCGTTGCGTAGATCAGCCCGGTATCGGCCGGCGAAACGAAGGCATCGATGTAGAGCAGCACGGCGAGCCAGCTCAGCCCCATGACTGTTGCGAGTGCCGCCAACGGACCGTAGGTTGTGGCAATCTGGTCGAGCCCGCTGGCGAAACCGCTGCCGATGCTCGCCCAGCCGTTGGCCAGCGCTTGCGGCGGCAGCGCACCGATGAACGCCAGTTGCAGGGCGACGTAAATCACGCCCGTGATCAATACGGAGCCGATGATGGCGATCGGCACATTGCGGTGCGGGTTGTGGGATTCACCGGCGAGCTCGATTCCCTGGCGAAAGCCCAGAAACGAGAACACGATGCCGGCCGAGGCGATGGATGAAAAGACACCCGCCCAACCGAACGGCATGAAGCCGCCGGTTTCAGCGCGCGTCAGGTTACCGCCATGAAAGACGGTCACCAGGAACATCACGATGACCAGCACGATAATGAACAGCTTCCACCATACCAACGCATTGTTCAGCCGCGCGAACCAGCGGATGCCGACGGCGTTGATCAGGCTGAACAACGCCAGCATTCCAACCGCCACGGCGAAACCGGCACCCGTCAGCACCGGCACGCCCTCCTCCAGGCGTTGCAGCCACGGCACGTAGTTGGTCGCATATTGCAGCGCCGCCAGCACCTCGATCGAGGTGGTCGAAGCCACGGCCAGCCAGGTGATCCATCCCAGTGTGTAACTGGCGAAGGAGCCGAAGGCATAATGGGGAAACCGCACCACACCGCCGGATACCGGAAACATGGTGCCCAGCTCCGCATAGCAAAGACCGATCAGCAGAATCATCACGCCGCCAATGGCCCACGCCAGAACCGATGCGGGACCGGCGATCTGGGCGGCGCTGAGCGCTCCGAAGAGCCAGCCCGAGCCGATGATCGAACCGACGGCGGTGAATAGCAGACCCACAACGCCGACGTCGCGGCGCAATCGATCGTCGTCGGCCCCAGTGCGGCGCATGGTAGTGGCTGAATCTTGCATGCAATTCCCTCGACAATCGCAATGATGCGATACGCAACAAACCACCCCTGGCACGATGAACCGATCAGGGATCGGTATCGGCCACGCGCCTGGCGTGGTGACTGCCTAGTAGCAACCGCCGGGGGCCAGTATCATCACGTAAGCGCTTGCCGACAATAATCGAAGCGAATGAACCCTGCATGCCCGCACCAAAGACTATTTTGGGATGAAGCATTCACCGAGGGCAGCACTCAACTTCATCTGGGCCGCTCTAGTGTTCGGGCCGGATGAAGCCGGGCAGCCCCTTGCATTTTGATCGCTCCCGTGTTTCAGGTTTCCTCGCAATTTCGGAGACGGCCATGCCACGCGCCGATGTTGTACTGCCGGCAACCAATACCGAGCCCGCCATGCGTCTTCCCGCCATCGGCCAGGGCACCTGGCACATGGGCGAGAGCCGGACAACACGCGCCGCCGAAGTGCAGGCGCTGCGCCAGGGACTCGACCTCGGTCTGACCGTGATCGATACCGCCGAGATGTACGGCGAGGGGACCGCCGAAGCCATCGTCGGCGAGGCGCTGCAGGGCCGGCGTGACGAGGCGTTCGTCGTCTCGAAGGTGTATCCCTGGAACGCCGGGCGCGAGAGCGCCATCGCGGCTTGCGAGAACAGCCTCAAGCGGCTGAACACGGATAGGCTGGATCTCTATCTGCTGCATTGGCCCGGTAATATCCCGCTAACGGAGACCCTGGAAGCCTTCGAACGCTTGCTCGATCAAGGCAAAATCCGCCGATTCGGTGTCTCCAATTTCGATATCGACGATATGCAGACGCTCTTCGCCCTAGCCGGCGGCGAGCGCTGCGCGATCAACCAGGTGCTCTACCATCCGGGCTCGCGCGGCATCGAATACGCTGTGCTGCCCTGGCAGCGTAGGCACGCTCTTCCGACCATGGCTTATTGTCCGCTGGCGCAGGGCGGGAGCTTGCTGGAGCACCCCGATGTGCGTAGCGTGGCGCGCGAAGCCGGAGTCTCTACGGCGGAGGTGCTGCTCGCCTGGGCGATCCGACCCCATGCGCGGGGCGAGCGCGATGTCATTGCGATTCCCAAGGCGGTTCAGCCGGTTCATATCGCCGCCAACGCCGGGGCCATGGAGTTCGAGTTGCCGGACGATGCTCTGGCGCGTCTCGACGCCGCCTTTCCGCCGCCCACCCGCGGGGCTGCGTTGGATACTGTGTAGGCACTTTCGCCGGCGGTGCCACAAAGGGTCTCAAGGCCCACGAGAACGGGGACGTGGAGAGGTCATCATAACGGCTCCGGGCATCATCGAGCCCTCTCAGAGCCAGCCTTTACGCTTGAAATAGACGTACGGCGCCACGCCCGAGAGAAGCATGATCAGAACGGCAACCGGATAGCCCCACTTCCAGTCGAGCTCGGGCATGAAATGGAAGTTCATGCCGTAAATGCTCGCCACCAGGGTCGGCGGCAAAAACACCACGGCGGCAATGGAGAAGATCTTGATGATTTGATTCTGTTCGATGTTGCTGAAACCCATGGCCGCGTCCATCAAGAAGTTGACCTTTTCGAATAGAAAGGCGTTGTGCGGCAGCAGGGAGTCCAGGTCGCGCAGCTGCTCACGGATCCATTCGCGATTATCGGCATCCAGACGCCCCCGGCGCAGCAGAAAGGTCAGCGCGCGTTGGGTGTCCATCAGGCAGAGCCGAATCTTGCCGTTGATATCCTCCTGGCGGGTCAGCTCGTCGATGGCCTCCTCCAGATTGACGTTGGAGTCGGCAAGCACCATCGTGCTGACGTGCTCGAGATCGGTGTGCACCCGCTCCAGGCGATCGGCCAGATTTTCCACTTTCGTCTCGAAAAGGCCCAGCAGCAGCGAGATCTCATCCTCGGCGAGTCCCGGCTCCCGCCGCGCCCGCAGACGCAGTAGGCGAAACACCGAGAGATTGTGCTCGTGCAGCGTGATGAGACGCCCGCCGCTGACGATAAACGCCACAGTGGTGCTGACCGGCCGTGCGTCGATATCCTGCAGAAAAAGCGAGTGCACGTGCAATCCGTCCTGATCCTCGTAATACCGCGCACTGGCTTCGATTTCCTCGACATCGTCCGCGTCCGGAAGATCCTGCCGGTAAAGCGCTTCGACCTGTTCACGTTCGTCGTCACTCGGATCGGTCAAGTCAATCCAGAGCGCCCGGCGCAGGCTTCGCGCGTCGACCGATACCTGCAACGCCTTGAGCATTCCGTTATCCAGGGCGAATGCATTGAGCATGATTACCTCTCGCAGTCTGCGTGGCGACTTGCAAATCAGCCCGTCCGGGCCGCGCTCGGTGCCGGCCAAGTATACTGCCCCTTAGCAGCAACGAGGAAACGACGCCCGCCGCTCACCCTATGAATCAACCGTCGCCGACCCCAGGTCGTTTGCATTACCGAGGCACGGGAGAGCCTGAATGCCGCAATCAAGGCAGACGCAATCGCCGCGCGCCGGTTCACCACGACGTGGTTTCGTTTGGCGTGCGCTGATCGCGGTATTGGTTATCGTCATTGGGCTGGACTTGTATTGGCTCGGTTCGCGGCCCGAATCCGCCGTCACGGAGCTCACCTATTCCCAGTTCAAGCAGGAGCTGCGCTCCGGACACATTGCCAAAGTCACGCTGCAGGGCCAGAGCCTTCGCGGCTCGTTCACCGAAGACTACCGCAAAAGCGAAGGCAGCCCAGCACAAGCGAAATTCACCAGCACGCGGCCGCCGATCAGCGATCCCGAGCTCATGACGCTGCTGGAGCAGCATGAGGTCACGGTCGCCGCCGAATCCAGTGAGACCACCTGGTGGCAGCGCATGCTCATCGGCCTGCTGCCGTGGCTGCTGATCCTAGGCGTCATCATCTATTTCAGCGTGCGTATGCAAAAGCGCATGTCCGGCCAGGGCGGACCGTTCCGCTTCGCACGCTCCCAGGCGCGGCGCTACCGCGAGGCGAGCACGGGGGTCGCGCTGGGGTGACGTCGCCGTCGCCGGCGAGGCGAACGTGCCGTTTTACGACATAAGCGGCTCCGAATTCATCGAGACGTTCGTGGGTGTTGGCGTGGGCGCCCCGCGGGGGGACGCGATATGTTCCACGCGGCAACAAAAGAGGTTCCGGCTACCGAATGGGGCATGAACCCGAAGCTCGGTGCAGCCGCCTTCCCGCGCGGGGAGGCGCAACCGTTCCTGGGCCGCGAAATCACTCAGCCGCAGAATTTCAGCGAGCACACCGCGGAGCGCATCGACCAGGAGATCTGTCGCTTGTTGGGCGAAATCGACGAGCGTGTCCGACATCTGCTAAAGGACAACCGGGACCGCTTGGGCGCGCTCGCTGAGCTTCTTCTGGAGCAGGAGACGGTTGAAGCCGAGGGATTGCGCCGACTGTTCGAGACGACGCCGCCCGCCGTCGCGACACGGCGGTGAACGGCAGACAAGCCGTCGCTCGGAATAAACGCAGATCGCAGCGTCTTGAGCCAACCGCCCGGCGGATGCGGATTGCTGTCAGTTACCCGGGCGCGCCCAGGTCGCGCCTCCCTGCACGACCGCTCGGACGGCCCGGCGGCTCGGAGTGCCTCGCTTCCCGCAGGCCCCGCACCGATCGCCTCGGCTCTGCCGCATTGCTACCATTTGAACGTATAGGCAGCACGCAGCATCGCTCCACGCGCGGCAATATGGCTCGTATTGGACCCGCTGCGCAGAATCTGTCCGAATACCGTGTGGTATTGATTGTTCAGCAGATTCTCGATGCCGACGCTGAGGGTACCGGGGCCGACGGCAAAGCGGTTGTAGAGATCGACCACCGTGTAATCTTTCACCTTGCGCGAAGCAAACGCGCCGGGAGTGTCTTTGAAAGCGTCGTTTCGGTTGCCCGAATAAAGCGCCTGCAGGCGCACGTTCCACCAGTGGTAGGGGCTGTACTCCACGTAGCCGGTCAGCTTGATCGGCGGAATGCGCGTGCCGTTCAGAGCGATATCCCTGCCGGGATTGCTCGGATCCTCGCGTTGACCCTCGAGCCAGGTGAAGGTACCGCCGACTCGCGCACTGGGCACGAAGGCGTAATCCATGCTCGCCTCCACGCCGTAGATCTTCTCCTGCGTGCGCTGCTGGACGAGCGAGAAATTCTGGATCGTGATCCGACCCTGGTCGGACTCGCTGTAGAACGCCGCGACGTTCGCGTTGAAGCCGCCCCAGCGACCGCGCACGCCGACTTCGTAGTTATCGGTGATCCGCGGATCCAGATTGGAATTGCTGGTGGTGAAGCCCGCCGGCGCGTTGCGCAGCTGCAGGCCGATATCCGGCAGCTCGAAGGCCTGCGAATAGTTCGCGTAGAAATCCATGGCATCGGTGGCAAGCAACACCGCGCCGGCATTGAAGGTGGTTTCCGAGTAGTCGAGATTCCCGCCGTCAATCGCATTGCCCTGTCCGAGCGTGGTGTAGTCACCGAAGCTGACGTCGACCCACTCGTGGCGCACGCCGCCGCGCAGGATGAGCCAATTCGTCGGCATGAGCTCCGCCTGGGCGAAAACGCCCTTAGACTCGGTCGTGGTAAGCGGCACGAACGTGCGTTTCTCGTCGGTCACGACGAATCGCCGGCCATCCGAGCCATCGAAGGCCGCGCCGTCGAAGAGGCGGGCCGGCTGCTCGGTTTTCTCGTGGTTGAAGTCGGCGCCCCAGAGCAGCTTTGCCCCCAGTGACTGAAGCGGTGTGATCGGCGTGTCGAAGGTGAGTCGCCCGCCGTAGACCTCGGAGTCCACGAACGTCTGGGCAATGGCATTCCAGCCCGAAAACGGCCGACCGTCGAAGGGAAAGAACCGAGTCTGATAGTTACGGTAGTAGACTTGGGAGCGGACTTTGCTGCCGAGAAGATCCTCCTTGCTGTAGTTGAGATTGACGATGAGATTCTCCCGCCCCGTCTGCTTGTCGAGTTGCAGTCCATCCAGGGCCTGCGCCTTCACCGCGCCGTCGGGGAAAGCGTTGACCGCCGGGTCGGAGACAAAGTCGGAATCCTGCTCGGCCCGCAAATAGCTCGCCATCAGCTGAAGGCGCTGATCGCCGAAATCGTAGCCAACCTTGCCAAGCAGATCCACGGTTCCGGTATCCGATAATCCGCCCTGACTCGGTTCCGGCGGAATGCGGTCGCCTTCGGCATCGAAAAAGCCCTGCGTTTGCCGGCCGAGCAGCGAGACCATGTAGTCCACGCCGCCGGACTTGCCGCTGAGCTTTTGCTGAAGACGGCCGCCGAGCGCGTCGTCGTCAAACTCGGTCAAGCTGCTGTCGACGCCGAACGTGGTCTCGAAAACCGGCGCGCCGGCCTCGCCCTTGAGCGTGTTGATGTAGATGATGCCGCCTGCAGCCCCGCCGCCGTAGATGGAGCTGCCGCCATGGACCACCTCGATGCTCTCGATATTGGACGGCGAGATATTGAACAGGTCGCGCGAGCCGTTGCGGTTCGTCTGCATCGGGACACCGTCGATGAGCACCAGCACATCCCGCCCGCGCAGATTCTGTTGCGAATTGGTCAACGTCTGGCTCGACGGCGCCATGCCCGGCACCATCTTCGCCAGAATGTCGCCGAGACTGTCGGCGGCCTGCCGCTGCTGTTTGATCTCCTCCCGGGAAATGACCGTCACATTGCGCGATTGAGTGTCCTGCGCGCCACTGAAGCGCTCGGCGGACACATCGATCTTGGGTACGTAAACAGTACCGCCGTCTTCGCCGGTTTCCTGCGCGGAGACCGGCGAGCCAAGCGTCGCGGCGACAGCCGTAGCCGTGCAGCAGGTCAGCGCGTAAAGTCTGCCCCGACGCGCCGAATCGAACATAGACATAGATTAGCCCCCATGAAGCCAATGAACCGAAACGCGTCTTTGTAATCGAGGGAAATACAAATGTCAACGATAACGATTCTTAATTATTTTTCTGGTGCTCGGTTCCTCTTTGCCCGCCGCTGTACTCCGTCAGTTCATCGACCATCACCTGGCCCTGGAATGACCCTTCGTAGGCGCTCGGGGATCGCCGCGTCAGGGGCTTTTTGAGAGATGAAGCTCGGTGCGGCAGAGACTCTCCCGCGAGGGAGTCGGGTAGCCGCAACCCGTGCCCGTTGCCGCACCCTGCCCATGCAGTGCCTTCCCGTCGAGAAATACCAGCTCGGGATGGGGGTGGCTGAGAAAATCGTGATGGGAGATATGCCAGCCGTAAGCGCCCGCCAGCTCGAACGCGACCACGTCGCCCACCCGCAACTGTTTGACCGGCACTTGCCGAGCCAAAATATCCTTCGGCGTGCACAGCTCGCCGGCCAAGGTCACCGGACTGTTAGTGATTCCTGGTCGGGAAAAGGGATATGGCCAGTCCTGCACTGGCAGTACGTGAAAGGGATGGCTGTGTGCCCAGGAAGCCGGCAGCCGGAAGTGATGGGTTCCACCGCGCAGCAGGGCGAACACCTCGCCGTGATTGCATTTGATGTCTACCACCTCGGCGAGGTAGTGGCCGCAGAAAGCGGCGAAGTAACGCCCCGACTCGAACTGCAAAGGATACCCCGGGCCCTCGCTGCGCAGCAGCCGATCGAGGCCGCGGGCAAAGCGCTGCAGCGGAAATTGCGCCCATGTGTCAGCGTAGTTCACGCCCAGACCGCCACCGACGTTCAAAACACGGGGCACGATGTCGAACGCACGCGCCCAGCCATTCACAAGCTGCAAATAGGCCGCGATGTTCTCCAGATGGGCCTCGGCGTCGAGCACGTTGGAAAGGGCATGAATATGAAAGCCGTCCAGGCGCAGAGCGGGGAGCGTGCGCGCCAGGCGGATCGCCTCGGGCACCTGCTCCGGGTCGAGTCCGAACTGGGTCGGTGCTCCGCCCATTCGCAGCGTGGCCTCGGACAGCCCCCCGCCGCTGGGATTGACCCTCAGCAGGATCGGCAAAACCGCCCCCTGGCGCTGTGAGACGTGGCCGGCCAGCCGCAGCTGATGCAGACTCTCGACATGCAAGCGCTCGACTCCATGGTAAAGCGCCGCGAGGATATCGGCCTCGGTTCGCGCCGGTCCGCCCATGATGATCCGCACCCCACCCGCTGCTTGGCGCACGGCTTCGATCTCCCCGCGTGAGGCCACCTCGAAGCCGTCGACGAGAGGCGCCAGCGTGGCGAGAATCTGCGGTTCGACATTGGCCTTGACGGCATAGAAGAGTTCCGCCTCGGCCGGCAAAGTCGATCGCACCGCGCGCGCATGCACGGCGAGAGCGGATAGATCGTAGAGGAAGGCGCAGACCGGCGTGGCATCACGGGACTTGCGCTCGTTGACGAAAGCGGCGAGTTGCTCCATCAAGCGTCGGCTTCCTTGTGGGATGGATGATCCTGGGCGCTGATCGCCGAACGGGCCTCGGCCAGGCGGTCGCGAAAGGCGCGGTAGGCGATACCGCGATCGTCGCCGAGGACAAAGGCGGCGACACCGCGGGCGCGCCAGGTGGCGTAATCCGCCGGCGTCCGGGGCACCGCACAAAACGCCACACCCTGTTCCTGCGCCACCTGTTGCACCTGCATCAGTGCCTCGCGGACTTCCGGGGCACGCGTCTGCCAAGGCTTACCCAGCGACTGCGAGAGGTCCGCCGCGCCTTCGATGATGAGATCGATACCCGGTGTCGCGGCAATCGCCTGGGCGTTGCGCACCCCCTCGGTGTCCTCGATCATCGCCGCGACCAACACCTGCTCGTTGGCAAAGCGGATGTAGTCCTCGAGCGGCATGCGGCCAAAGCCGGCGGGCCGGCCGGCGTTCAAGCCGCGATGCCCGTGCGGATGGTAGCGGCACATAGCGGCGCACTCCGCTGCTTGGGACCCGCTTCGCACCCGCGGCAGGACGACGCCCCGAGCGCCGGCGTCCAACACCTGAACGATCATCTGGCAGGGGGCTTGCGGCACCCGCACCAGAGAGATCAGATCCGCCGCGTCGGCCGCGCGGATCAAATGCTCCAGGCGCTCCGGATTGGTCAAGGTGTGCTCGGCATCCAGGATCACGAAATCAAAACCCGCGGCGGCGATCATCTCCACGACCAGCGGCGCGGGTGTCGAGCAGAACAACCCGAACAGGGGGCCGCCCTTGTCCTTCAGCGTTTGCTTCAAGGTATTCTCGAGTAGCATCAGGCAACTCCTCGCAGCCGTGCCTGAGCCGCATGCAGCGGATTGGGCACGTGGTGGACGCGTACCTCGTTTTCCGGAAACAAACGCCGTTTGGTGAGCTGCTCCACCGCGACCGTAGGCGCGAAGAAATCGAGCCTGTCGAACCGAGCCGCGAGGTCATCGCAAAGACCATCGCGATAGTCGATCAGAACCCTTACGACGATCTCCCAGAAGCTGGCCTCAGGCAGAGCGTAGCGGGTTTCCAGCAACCCCGCGGTTTCCGAGAGGTTGACGAAAAACAGGGCGTCCTGGACAAAATCCCGCAGTTCGTCCGGATTGTCAGTTTCGATGTATGAATTGCGGTTAACCCGGGCGTGGCGCTCCGGCGTTGGCTGCAGGTCCGGCATCCGCTCGGGCGCCGTGAGCGTCGCCCGAGCGAAGCGGATGCCGTCGTGGAAATCCTTGAGCGCCACCCGGCTCGGCCAGCCCTCGCGGTGAATGAGCACCATATTCTGGGCGTGCGACTCCAGCGCGATGCCGTGAGCCACGAGGAAATGCACCACCGGGGGCACGCTCACTTCCAGCAGCCGCCTCAGCCAGCGCACGACACCATACTGAGCGACCCAGTCCGCAATATACGGCTGGCCGTCGACGTCGATATGCGCCAGAGCATTGAACGGCGCGGCCGCCTCCCCGGATTCGATGAAGCGGTGTAGGCTCTCTCGCCAAATGCATGCCAGCGCGCCGCAAGTGCACGCCTGCGGATCATTTTCCGGTATATGATCCACGACCGTTCCCATCACCTCGCCCAACAACACCGTGGCGTGATGGCGCAAATACTGGTCTTCGGCGGCCAGCGTTTTCAGCCAATCGCTTATCGGTGCCGCGTTGCGCACGGTGTGCGGCGCCAACGTGCGCGCCGTGGACGTATTACGAATGCTCAACGCCAATTTCAAGGAGGGCGCCGCCGGCGCCGCCACATCGGCCAAGGTCCGGACCGACTGCTGCGCGGCGTAGCGGCGCGCGCCGACTCCGAGGTGAATAACCCGTCCGTCCGCCAGCTCTGCCGCAAAGCTAGGCAAGACCACCGCCTGCCACTGCCAGGGGTGCACAGCCAGGAGGTGATAATCCTCGGGCCGCGCCCCAAAAGCCGCCACAACCGCCTCGAACTCCGCTTGCTCAGTGCCGAGGCTGGCCGCGAGCAGGGACACCGGGGTGTAGCGCTGCGAGACGACAGTCGCCGCGAGCTCCCGATGCACCGCCAGCCAGACCGGAGAGACGCATGCGCCGAACTCCGGTCCGAAAGCCTGATTGTCGGCCGGAGTGAAGCCAATGCGCGACTTGTAGCAAGGATGGTAGGGATGGCCGTCGGGCAATCGGCTTTCCACTGCGTCGTAGTCGGCCCGGCGCAGGAGCTCCGGCCCCCGGGCGGCTTGAGCTAGGGCATCGTTGCAATGGGTTCGTGCCAGTTCTTCGACGAACCGGTGCAGATGGAAATCGTCGCAGCCTAGAATTGGCTGTATCTCCCGAAGAAAGCAAGGCAGCGAATCGGCCTCTGCGACCCCCGCGCAGCTCTCGCGCAGAAGCGCATCCTCCATTCGCAATCGCCCGAAGCTCGCCCTTATCCGAACGCGACATCGGTAATACACCGGCTGCCCTTCACAGTCGTGTCCGGCAAAGCTCAGGGTCCGCCAGCTCGAATGGGGCTCGAACCGCTCGTGTGTGGGGCTGAGAACGCCTTCGTAAACGAGGCTTTCGATCAGCTGGCGAAACAGCCGGCGACGCACTGTGGCATATGCAGCCGGATCGACAACGGCGAGCGGACCACGCGCCCGCGCAGGATGTTCGGACGGCGCTGAGTTCGGCCTCATGCGTGCTCCCCTCTGTGCAACGGATTGGGGATATCGACGTAGAGCGGACGTTCGCCACGACGGCGGAAACAGCTCAACAGGTTGGCCTTGGCCGGCATGCTCGCGGCGTGAAATAGATCGTCCAGGTATTCCCGGGCCGCATCACCCAGACTTTTCTTTGCCTGCTGGAGGACGCTGTGCACGCGGCACCAGAGCAGCGCCTCCGAGGCCGGACCGAATCGGGCCAGCACCGCGACCAGATGTCCCAAGTGATTAACCACCGCATAGTATTTGAACCGATGCCAAGCCTCGCTCGTGTCGTAAATGGCGGGGCTGTCAGGCGCAAGACCTTCCAGGATGCCGGCGCGATGGCTTATCTCACGGGCGAGGCTGACCCCCTCCAGATCTCGCACATAGGCAAGCGCCGGCCAACCGGCATCCAGCACGATCATGCTATTTTGCACATGAGCTTCCAGGCTGATCCCGGTTTCGACAAACAGCCGCAGCGCGGGTATCAGGAAGGTCTCGGTGTAACTCGCCACCCAATCCGCCGCGAGTGCGGCATCGAGATGCCGGCCGGCTTGACCGGCGGCATGCTCCAGCGCCTTGATAACTGCCGGGGCACCGCAGCGTGGCTCAACCTCAAGCAGTCCGGCCACTACCATGGGACGGCCGTGCATACGCCCTGAGGGAGCTTCCCGCACAAGGAAGCCGAAGCTACCGGACAAAGTGGGGCTGGCATCGCGCTGAGGGCTTTCGGCGCGAACCGTCCGATAACCCCATTCGGCAAGCACACGCAACCGCCCGAAACGCCCGTCCGGCTGTGCCGCCCGGACCGCTCGCGCCGCATCGATGCTGCGCTGCATTTGCTCCGGTGGATTGATGCGCAGGAAATTGGTGATGTGCACGTTGAGGCCGAGCTTGAGGAATAGCTCGACGCTCGGACACCACACGGTGCGCACCGACGAGGTGGGGAACACCGCAGCCCCACTCTCGCCTAAATCCATCAGCGCGCCGGCTTTGGTCAGGGAGATCGTCTCGGGTTGGCGGCGCAGATAATTGGCCTGCCAGGGGTGGCAGGGAATGAGCCGTCGATCCGCGCCGAGACCACGAGCCGCGGACCCGGACAGCTCACGCAGTAGTTGCTCGGCGCGCAGCCCATGTTCGCTGTCCAGAAATGACTCTTCGAGACAAGAACGCTTGGCCGCGAAAAAGACCAAGGCAAACTCCGCTCCAAGCTCCGGGGCGTATCGTCGCAGATCGGCGTCATCGAAGCCTTGGGCGCTCTTGGCCATGGGATGAAAAGGATGGCCAAAGCGAAGCGCCTGTTCCGCCGCGCACATGGGTCGCGCCGAGTTCGGATCGAGCTCGCTGCCCCGCCCGCTCAGCGCATGAGCGGCATAGACACGTCCGCGTGCGATACCGTCCTCGATCCGCTTGCGGAAAGTGATGGCATTCACGTCGCCTCTCTCTTCACCCTCACGAGCTAGCGTGGCAGCGACCAACGGTCCGGCGAGCTGCTCAGCGGATAGCAAAGGTTCAGCTCGTTCAGCGACGCTGTCCCAAAGCCAGAGCGTGTCGCCGTAGGCATGTAAGCCCACGCGCGAGAACACCTTTAACGTCCCGACCACCGACACCCTCTCTGCCCGTAAATCGGCGACGAAGGCATCGCTGTTGCGGGGCAGCGCTCCCGCAAGGCCCGGGAAACAGCGCGCCAGCTCCACCCGGGAGATACGCGGGTCGACGATTCCGGTTTCACGGAGCCAACTATTCAGCAGGCGCTGGATCGCTTCGCGGTCCGCGACGGCGTGCCCGCTCATCGTGTTTTCGACAGCCATTGTGGTCATGCGCGTGGCCTCGAGAATTCAGGCGTAGAAGTAAAAGCTCGCCGGGTCCGCTCGACCCGCCAGCTCGTGATTAGTATCGCCCCCGGACCGTGCACGTCAGCGGGCGCGGAGATCGGCCGAGTCCAAAGAGGGTTTTACATGGCGGTTGCTCGTATTAGAGCCCGCTGCAGACACCGGCAATACATTCCTCGCGCGCACAACGATCAGCGCTGCGCCGAGAAATAGAATCGCGGCAAACCACAGAGCGGCCGCCGCACCAGTCATGGGCAGCAACGCCGCTGCCGCGGCGGGCCCCAAGACCTGACCGCCCGTCAGCGCGCTGTTGGCAAACCCCAGGGCACGGCCGCGCATTTGCGCCTCTACCCGCCGGTAGACGAGAAAGAACACCGTCTGCGCGGTGCCGGCGAGAAAAAAGCCTTGCAACAAGCGCAACGCAATCAGCTCGCCGGCATCGCTTACCAGAGGCTGAATGGCTATGGCTAGCGCGCACCCGGCGGCAGCGGCAACCAAAGTGGCGTGGGCACCGCCGCGGTCGTTGCGTCGTCCCCACCAAGGAGCTGCCATCAACGCGGCACACCAGCCCGCACTGTGCGCGAAGCCGACAAACGTAGCGGCGTCCTGCGCCATGATCCCCCGCCCCATGGCCGCAAAGGCCGGCAGAGCGGCAAAGGCTGCAGCCTGGGTGAGTGCGCCTGCGGCGACGATGGACATCAGCCCTGGTGTTGCCAAAAACTCCCGTAGCGGCAGACGGGCCGCATTTGCGCCAACGGACGCGGCGGAACCGTCATCAAAGAGCCGCCGCGCGGCTAATGCACAAAGCGCTGTTCCCACCGCAGTGGCCCAGAGCAGCAATGCGGGATCGGCATGGTCGAGCAAGTAACCGCCTACCAGCGGCCCGAGCACGCAAGCCGCCGCGACCGCGCTCTGCAACGTGCCCAGGGCGCGCCCCCGGCTCAGCTCGGGCGCTCGCGCCGCCACGCAGGCGGTTAAAACCACGGTCATACCGCTTGCTCCCTGGAGCAGACGGGCGATCAAAAAGCACTCCACCGACCAACCCACCGCCATCAGGGCCATACTGAGAGCGAACACGCCAAAGGCGAGGCTCACGGTATGCCGCCATGGCAAACGATCACAGCGCCCACCCCACCAAGGCGCGGTAAGCAAGACGGTGAGGCCAGGCGCCGCCAGTGCAAGCCCGCCCCAAAAATCCGGGTGCAGATTGCCCCCAGGAAGCCGCGCCACGTATAAAGGCATCAGCGGCACCAGCGTCATCAGCCCTAAGGTAGCCAGAAACTGGCCACTCCAGAGCAAGGAAAATTGCGGCCACCATCGCGATGACGCGCTCATGACCGCACGTTCCAAGCGCAATGACGAAAAGGATTCGGCACATCTCCCAGGCTGCTCGGCATACCTGTAGTGGTGCGCGACTGGGCGAGCAGCGGCGTGAGAAGCAATTTGCTAGGCCATTCCCTGGCA
>NZ_JBXWZQ010000139.1:0-3506 GCF_059432795.1 Nitrococcus sp.
TTGTCGACATCTCCCGGCGTGACGGTGAGCCACCGGCCATGCCGCCCCGCCCACGCCTTCAAACGCTGCTCGCCGAGCAGACGCCCGGCGAAATACCACGGGAATGCCCCGAGTATCGAGCCGGCCATTCCGGCGACGATCACACCCCAAAGGCTCAGATCGCCGCGCGCGGCGACGAAACCGGCCCGGGGCATGATGTTCTCCGCTGGGATCGGAGGGAAAACATTCTCCAGGACCAACAAGAGCACGATGACGCTGTAGCCCATAACGGCGATAAAGTCAGCGATCCAGTCAATCATGGCGGGTACGCCTCCCAGGCAAGCCTTTTCCGGCCACGAGGCGGTTCGAAACGACCGATCTCGTGCGTAAGTATCCCCATAGTTTGATGTCCCAGGTCGATCTTAATTCCTATTTCGCCCGAATTGGCTATCTGGGGCGGCGCACGCCGTCAATCGCGACGCGGCGGGCGCTGCAGGAACTCCACCCCGCCGCGATCGTGTTCGAGGCGATCGATGTGCTGCCGTCTGACCATCCGAGCTTCCCAGGGCGCAGCGGAGCGCTTGCAGCTAAGCGCCGATGCGCTCGATCGGGTTTTGGCCGAAACCTTCGGCTTGCCGGTGGAACCCGGATGGCGGCCGCTGCTCAAGCGTGCCGTCGCGGCGGGTCAGCTCGACTAATAGGCGGCCCGACGCGAGCCGTGCAGTGCCTTGGCACCGGCCAGCGGCATACCGGCCGTCTCCCGAATGAGGAGAATGGGTGTCAAAGCGATCGCCGCCGCGCCCATCAGGTAATAGGCTGGGATGTAATTGCTATCCGAGATTGAGATCAGGTAAGTGATCATCAAGGGTGCCGTGCCGCCGAAAAGTGAGGTGGAGATGTTGTAGGAGATCGTGAACCCGCCGTTGCGCACCCGGGTGGAAAAAATCGCCGGCAGCGTCGCAGGCAGCGTGCCCGAGAGCAACACCACGAAGAAGCCGATGATGGCCAGCCCGGCGAACTCCATACCGGTGCTGCCCTGCATCAGGGCGAAGGCGGGATACGAGAAAATCAACAACCCGAGGCAGGCCACCATCAATACCGGTCTGCGCCCGATGCGATCGGAGATTTTACCGATGAACGTCAGCAGCGCCATCAGACCCAGCAGCACGCCGAGCGAGAGCAGCAGGGAGTGCAGCGCACTGATGTTCAAACGGGTCGTGAGATAGCTCGGCATGTATTTGAGCACGGTGTAGTAAGCCACGTTCCAGACCAGCACGACGCCGATGCACAGGAACAGCGATCGCCAATGGTCCGTCACCATCTCGCGGAACGGCGCCTCGGCCACCTCTCCCGCGTTCTGCACGTCCTTGAATGCCGGACTGTCCTCGAGCTTGAGTCGCAGGTACAAGCCGAACAGGCCCATCGGCGCGGCCATCAGGAACGGAACCCGCCAGCCCCAGGAGGTCATGGCCTCGCTCGACAACGATCCGGCGAGCACGGCAGCCAGGATTGCCGCCAATGCGTATCCGCCTAACGTGCCGAACTCGAGCCAGCTCGTCAGAATGCCGCGCTGCTTGTCGGGGGCATACTCGGCAATGAAGGTCGCGGCGCTGCCGTACTCCCCGCCGGTGGAAAAGCCTTGCACCAGCCGGAGCAGGATCAAACCGATGGGCGACCAGATGCCGATGGCCTCGTAGCTTGGCAGCAGACCCACCGCGAACGTCGCGGCCGACATCATGAGGATCGTCGTGACCAGCACGCCGCTGCGGCCGATCTTGTCGCCCAAGGGGCCAAAAAACAAACTGCCGATCGGGCGGGCCACGAAAGCGACCGCAAAGACCGCGAACGCCGAGAGCAGCGAGGTCGTCGGATTGTGGCTCGGAAAGAAAACGTGCCCCAGGGTGACGGCGAAATAACCGTAGACACCGAAGTCGAACCACTCCAGGGCGTTGCCGATGGCCGCGCCCGCGATGGCCCGACGCATGGCGGAGTCGTCGACTTCTTGCCCACCGACTTGGTCAATGCGCTCACTTTCCACGTCGTTCACTTGCTAAGCTCTCCTGCGGACGAAATCACCGGCAACGAAACAATCGCTTATCGAGCCGCGGCAAGCGCCTGGTCGATGTCGGCGAGAATATCGTCGATATGCTCGAGACCGATCGAAAGCCGTACCAGGTCTTTGGATACCCCCGCTTTCTCGAGCTCCTTGTCGTCGAGCTGGCGGTGCGTCGTGGTGGCCGGGTGGCAGGCCAGCGATTTGGCATCGCCGATGTTCACCAGCCGTACGATGAGATCGAGCGCGTCGATGAACTTGGCGCCCGCCTCCGCGCCGCCCTTGATACCGAAGCTGAGAATGCCCGAGGCCTTGCCGTTCATGTATTTTTCGGCGAGTGCATGATCGGGGCTCTCCGGCAGTCCGGCGTAGTTGACCCAGGTGACCTCCGCGTGGCCCTGCAGGTGCTCGGCGACTTTCTGCGCGTTCTCGCAATGGCGCTCCATCCGCAACGGCAGCGTCTCGATGCCCTGCAGCACCAGAAAGGCGTTGAACGGGCTCAGCGCGGCACCCGTGTTCCGCAGGGGCGCCACCCGCGCCCGGCCGATAAAGGCGGCCTCGCCCAATGCCTCGGTGTACACCACGCCGTGGTACGAGGGATCCGGTTCGTTGAGCATCCGAAAACGCTGCTTATGCTGCGCCCAGGGAAACCGGCCGGAGTCGACGATCACGCCGGCGATGCTGTTGCCGTGTCCGCCCATGTATTTGGTCAGCGCATGGACCACGATATCAGCGCCGTGCTCAATGGGCCGCCAAAGATACGGCGAGGGAACGGTGTTATCGGCGATCAGCGGCACGCCCCGGGCGTGGGCGATCTCGGCGAGACGCTCGATATCGACGATATTTTCGGCGGGATTGCCCACCGTCTCGCAGAACACGGCCTTGGTCTTCTCGTCGATGCGCGCGGCGATGCCCTCGAAATCATCCTGTGCGACGAAGCGCGCCTCGATGCCGCGCCGCGGCAGACCGTGGGCGAAGAAATTGTAGGTGCCGCCGTAGAGCTTGGAGGTGGTGACGAGGTTATCGCCCGCCTCGGCTATGGTCTCGATGGCATATTCGATGGCGGCCATGCCGGAAGCGACCGCGAGCGCGGCGACACCGCCCTCCATCTGCGCGACCCGTTCTTCGAGCACGGCGTTGGTCGGGTTCATGATGCGGGTGTAGATATTGCCCGCCACCTTGAGATCGAAAAGATCGGCGCCGTGCTGGGTGCTGTCGAAGGCATAGGAGGTGGTCTGATAGATCGGCACCGCCACGGCCTTGGTGGTCGGCTCGGGCTGGTAGCCGCCATGGATGGCAATGGTTTCGAGTTTCACAGCGATTCCTCGGCTCTCCGGGCGCGTAAGGCCCTAGCCATACTAACCTTCTCGGTAAGCGAATCCTAATCGCCACCTGCTACCAGCTCGCGGCGACGGCCGGCGCGATTTTCTCCGCCACGCTTCGCCAGGCCTTGGCCAGGCTTTCGACGAGGGCC
>NZ_JBXWZQ010000140.1:0-8814 GCF_059432795.1 Nitrococcus sp.
ATCTTCCGCGAGGTCATCGCCGCGGCGGAGCTGCTCGAACAGGACTGGGGCATCGCCGCCGATCTGTGGAGCTGCACCTCCTTCACCGAGCTGCGCCGCGACGGCATCGCCGCCGAGCGCTGGAACAGGCTCCATCCACTGGCAAGCACACCCCGCAAGCCTTTCGTCACCCAATGCCTCGAAGACCGTCAAGGCCCCGTGGTCGCTTCGACCGATTATATGCGGAGCTTCGCCGAGCAGATCCGGCCGTACTTGGAGCGGCGTTATATCACGCTCGGCACCGATGGCTTCGGGCGCTCGGACAGCCGCGAGAACCTGCGCCGGTTCTTCGAGGTGGACCGCCACTACGTAGCGATGGCCGCGCTGAAGGCATTGGCCGATGAGGGTCAAATCCCGCCGCAACAGGTCGCCAAAGCCATCGAGCAGTACGGGATCGATCCGGAGCAGCCGCACCCGGCCACCGTCTGATCGCGGTCGCTACACGGGACGAGGCGCCTACCGCCCCGTCCCGACTTTTTGTGCCCAAACGCGCGAGTGGAGGAGTGCTTGTGGCAAGTGTCAAGGAGATCAAGGTGCCGAACATCGGCGAGTTCAACGACGTCGATGTCATCGAGGTGCTGGCCAAGCCCGGTGACCGGATCAATCCCGAGGACTCTCTGATCACGCTCGAGAGCGACAAGGCCACCATGGAAGTGCCGAGCCCCGAGGGCGGCATCGTCAAAGACGTATTGGTCAACGTGGGTGATAAAGTCTCCGAAGGCATTCCGATACTGACCCTGGAGGCCGCCGAAGACGCGGCCGAGGCACCATCCGAATCGCAAGAGTCTGCCGGGGAGCCCGCCGAAGAGCCCGCCGCGAGCGAGGAGGAAGCTCCCGCTGAGAGACCACCGCGGCCAGTGGCGGAACCGCATCATCTGGAGGGCGATGATCATCCGGTCACGCCGCAGGTTGCGACGGATGACCGGCCACTCCCGCACGCGAGCCCGTCGGTGCGGCGCTTCGCCCGCGAGCTCGGTGTCGAGCTCTCGCGGGTCAGGGGCAGCGGGCCCAAGGGACGAATCAAGCGGGAGGACATCCAGGGTTTTGTCAAACGCACCCTGGACAGTGGCGCCGGCGTGGCCGGCTCGGCGCAGCCATCCGCCGGTATCCCGCGCATGGAGCTCCCCGATTTCAGTCAGTTCGGCGAAGTCGAACGCCGGGAGCTCTCACGCATTCAAAAGCTCTCCGGCGCGCATCTGCACAAATGCTGGCTGAACATTCCCCACGTCACGCAGTTCGACGAGACCGACATCACCGAGCTCGAGGAATTTCGCCAGTCCATGAAAAAAGAGGCGGAAAACCGCGGCGCACGCCTGACGCTGCTCGCCTTTCTCATCAAGGCCAGCGTCGCGGCGCTCAAGGCTTACCCGCAATTCAACAGCTCCCTCGCCCCCGAGGGCGACGCGCTGTTTCTCAAGCGCTACTACCATATCGGCGTCGCCGTGGACACGCGCGCCGGGCTGATGGTTCCGGTCATCCGGGACGCGGATAAGAAGGGCCTCTTCGAGCTGGCCGAGGCGCTCGCGGCTTTGTCCCAGAAAGCCCGGGACGGCAAGCTCTCCCCCTCCGACATGCAAGGCGGCTGCTTCAGCATCTCCAGCCTCGGCGGTATCGGCGGCAGCGCCTTCACGCCCATCGTCAATGGCCCCGAGGTTGCAATCCTCGGTGTCTCGCGTGCCGTGACGAAGCCGCTTTGGCAGGATGGCCAATTCGTGCCGCGGCTCATGCTGCCGCTGTCGTTGTCCTACGATCACCGGGTCATCGACGGTGCCCAGGCCGCGCGGTTCAGCCGTTTCCTGGCCGAGGCCCTCCAAGACTTGCGCCGCCTGCTGCTTTAGCGCGCGCCGCTGCGCGCCTGGTACGCACCCGCGGCGGCAATCCCGGCAATCTCAGCGCCCAACGCCAACGAATCCGAGCAATAGTGGGGAGTGGAGTCATGGCAGAGCCGAAGGAAGTGCGCGTCCCGGATATCGGCGACTTCGACAACGTCGAGGTGATCGAGGTGCTGATCAGCCCCGGTGACCGCATCGAGCCCGAGGATTCTCTGATCACGCTGGAAAGCGATAAGGCATCAATGGAGATTCCTTCGCCGGTAGCCGGCGTGGTCCGTGAGATCAAGGTCAAAAACGGTGACCGGGTTTCAAAAGGGGATTTGATCCTGCTCGCCGAAATCGCGGTCGACTCCGAGGCTCGCGTGAAACAAGAGGACGACGATGCGCGGCCGAGCGACACGGCGGACGAGGCGCCCGCCGGCGAGGCAACCGAGCGCGGCAGCGCCGCCGCGCCGCCGAAGGCCGACTCGGCCACGGATTGCGATGTGCTCGTCATCGGCGCCGGCCCGGGCGGCTATACCGCCGCCTTTCGCGCCGCCGACCTCGGCCTGAAAACGGTACTGGTCGAACGGTATCCGGATCTCGGCGGTGTCTGTCTCAACGTCGGCTGTATTCCCTCCAAAGCGCTGTTGCACGCCGCGAAAGTCGTTGACGAGGCGGCGTTTTTCAGCGCTAACGGGATCGAGTTCGGCACCCCCCGATTCGACACGAGCAAGCTCAGTGCGTGGAAACAAAAAGTCGTCGGCCGATTGACCGGTGGCCTCAAAGGCCTTGCCAAGCAACGCAAGGTGAGCGTCATCCACGGCAGCGCCCGCTTTCTGGACAACCACCACGTCGAGGTGGGCTCCACGCAAGACAAGCGCACGCTGGCCTTCCGCCACTGTATTATCGCGGCCGGCTCCCGACCGGCGGCACCGCCCGGCTTCGATCTCTCGCACCCGCTCGTCATGGATTCCACCGATGCGCTGAAGCTCGAGACCATCCCGCCCCGCTTGCTCGTCGTCGGCGGCGGCATCATCGGACTGGAATTGGCCACCGTCTACCATGCGCTCGGATCCGAGGTGACCGTGGTCGAACTGCTCGAACGGCTGATGGCCGAGGCCGACCCGGACATCGTCAAACCGTTGCGGCGGATCATCGACAAGCGCTACCAAATCCACGTCGATACCAAGGTGGCAGAGATCCAGCCGGCGGAGCGCGAAGTCACCGTACGCCTGCAAGGCAAAAATGCGCCAGAGTCGGCCACGTTCGATCGCGTCCTGGTGGCCACTGGACGGTTGCCCAACAGCGATCGCTTGAACCTCGCGGCAACCGATGTGCAGCTCGACAAGCAGCGCTGCATCGTGGTGGACGAGCAGATGCGCACCAACGTACCCGGCATCTTCGCCATCGGCGACATCGTGGGCCAGCCCATGCTCGCCCATAAGGCGACCCATGAAGGCAAGGTGGCCGCGGAGGTATGTGCTGGCGAAAAAAGCGCTTTCGATGCGCGGGTCATCCCGGCGGTCGCCTATACCGACCCGGAGGTGGCCTGGGTGGGAGTGACCGAGGAGCAGGCCAAAGCGCGGCAGCTCGATTATCAGGTCGGCTCGTTTCCCTGGGCCGCCAACGGCCGCTCGCTGACGTTAGGGCGCGACGAAGGTCTGACCAAGTTGCTCTTCGACGGCCAAACCGAACGCCTCATCGGCGGCGCGCTTGTCGGACCCAACGCCGGTGATCTGGTCGCGGAAGTGGCCCTGGCCATCGAAATGGGCGCGGACTGGCATGACATCGGCCTGACCATACATCCACACCCGACATTATCGGAGACGGTTGGCATGGCGGCGGAAGCCGCGGCCGGAACGCTGACCGACCTCTATATTCCAAAACGCAAGCGCTGAAATCTCCCGGGCAGGCCAGCGCCAACGGTTCGAGCCGCATGGCCAACGCGAGTGACCTCGGTATCGACCCTCGGGACCAGTTCTGCAATCATGGTGACCGTACACCACCTTCGCACGACCGATGGCCCGCATCGCCAACCTGATCGCCACAGGCCGCTATATCCCGACGCACCGGGTAACCAACGAAGAGCTGCAGGCCCGGTTCGCCGCCCTGGGCCAGTCCGAGCGCCTTGCTAAGCTGGCGGAGAACTCCGGCATCCGCCAGCGTTGGTATGCCCCCGATAACTGGGCCACCTCGGATCTGCTTCTGCCGGCCGCCCGCCAGGCCCTGGAACGCGCTGGCAGGCGGGCCGAGGACGTCGACCTGATCATCGTTGGCACGGATTCACCGGATTACCTCACGCCCGCCACCGCCACCGTCCTGCAGGGCAAGCTCGGCGCCTGGCGCGCCGGCACGTTCGACGTCGGCTGTGCCTGCGCCTCCTTCCCGACCGCGCTTGCCGCCGCCTCCGGTATGCTGGCGACCAACCCGGGGCTGCGCACGGTACTGGTCACGGGCGCCTATCTCATGCACCGGCTCGCCGATCCGGATGACCCGCTGATCTTTCTCTACGGCGATGGCGCCGGGGCCGCGGTTCTGGAGCCCGGCGACGAAGCCGGTTTTCTGGGCAGCGCACTGCGAGCCGACGGACGGTATGCCCGACACTGGGGCATCTACGCAGGCGGCACCGCCGAACCCGCCTCTGCGGCCGCCCTGCAGGCCGGCCGCACGCGCGTGCGGATGCACAAACGCTACCCGCCCGAGATCAACCACGAAGGCTGGATCGCGCTGGTACGTGCGCTCGCCGAGCAGTGCGGATTCGCAATCGACGAGGTGGCGCAGGCCATCTTCACGCAGATCAACCGGCACACGATTCGCGAGGTATGTGCGGCTTTGGGATTGCCGAGCGCGCGGGCGCATACCGTGATGGACAAATGGGGGTACACGGGCTCGGCGTGTCTGCCCATGGCCCTGGACGATGCCCTGGAGCAGGCGTTAATCGGCGCGGGGGATTTGGTCGTGATGATCGGCTCCGGCGTCGGATACAACATGGCGGGCGTGGCGGTGCGGCTGACCGATCGCCTTGTGCCGCCGCGGCAACCGCATTGCGCCGGTTAACCGATTAAGCCAAAGGCAGAGTAGAGAGCAGGTTGCCACGCCCGTAGTCCCGGCCTATCTGTTGCCGCCGCTTTCGTCTGGCGATGCCGACCATGTTGTGATGCTCGGCGAACCTGTAGCAATGGTCACCCCAGCGCTCGGCGTGCTGCGCGAGGTCGAGCGAGTTCCCCAGCGAGTCGGCAGGGGCCGCACCTCCAGGGACGGGTGCGGCCGGCTGAGGCGGTCGTTCGGCGGCCGCAGCGGCCGCTACCGCCCGCGCCATCAGCATGTCGAACGGGCAGGCGCGGAGAGATGGTCGCTCCAACCTGTGCGGTATTTGGCATAAGGCGCGTGACACAAGGCACAACACGCCAGCCGCGTGCTTGCCCTTCACCGAGCGCAGCGGCAAGCTGGCCAAAACACCAATGAGACGTTATGAGGGTGAAAAGGGGGTATCCGACGGTCGGCTGCGCGTTCGCACCCGGAGCGGGGCAGGCACCACGCCATGGCCGCGCTGATTCCGTCGCTCAATAGCTGCCTGCGCCGCATGACGCCCGGCGAGAAGCGCTTCGCGCGACGGCTGGAGAGCCATCTCGAAGACGACTACCTGTGCTGGTACGACGTCCCCATCGGCGGTCGCGCCCAGCACCCGGACTTCATCATCCTGCACCCCTCACGCGGGCTGCTGATCCTGGAGGTGAAGGACTGGAAGCTCGATACCATCCGGCGCATCGACCGCCAGTCAGCGACCATCGTCACCGCCACCGGCCTGAAAGAGGTACCCAGCCCGCTGGAGCAGGCCCGGCAGTACACCCATGCGGTGGTCAAACAACTTGAAACCGACCCGCAACTCGTCCACCCACCCAGCCACAGCCTCCACGGCCGGCTCATCTTCCCCTTCGGCCACGGCGTGGTGCTCAGCAACATCACTCGGCGCCACTTCAATGAAACGGACCTCAGCGAGGTGCTGCCGCCGGAACGGGTCATCTGCAAGGACGAGATAACGGAGACGGTCGACGCCGAGACCTTTCAGCAACGACTGTGGAACATGTTCACCGTCCACTTCCGCCACCGCCTGAGCGTGCCGCAGATCGACCGCATCCGCTGGCACATGTTCCCGGAGCTGCG
This sequence comes from Nitrococcus sp., assembly GCF_059432795.1. Lineage (NCBI taxonomy): Bacteria > Pseudomonadati > Pseudomonadota > Gammaproteobacteria > Chromatiales > Ectothiorhodospiraceae > Nitrococcus > Nitrococcus sp. Next base: position 6,018 of record NZ_JBXWZQ010000140.1, read on the forward strand.
CATCAGCCAGGCCTCGCTGTTCGCCGCCGAGGACGATGTGCCCGCGCCCGCCGAGGCCATTCCGGATCTCCTCCGCATCATGGATCTGCAGCAGGAGCAGCTCGCCCGCAGCCTCGGCGGAGGCCACCGGGTGATCCACGGCGCCGCCGGCGCCGGCAAGACGCTGATTCTCGTCTACCGCTGCCTGCACCTGGCTCAGGCACTGCGCAAGCCCATCCTCGTGCTCTGCTACAACCGCACCCTCGCCCAGCGCCTACAGGCCATGATGGCGGAGAAGGGGCTCGGCGATCAGGTGCAGGTGCGCGGCTTCCATAGCTGGTGCTACGCCCAGCTCAACACTTACCACGTGGCGCTGCCGAAAAAGAACGATGAGCTCGACGTTTACTACGAGGACATGGTCCAGCGCGTTATTCAAGGCGTCGACCGCGGCCAAATCCCCGCCGCCCAGTACGGCGCGGTGATGATCGACGAGGGCCACGATTTCGAACCCCACTGGCTTCGGCTCGTCGTGCAGATGGTGGACCCGGACACCGACTCCGTATTGGTGCTTTATGACGACGCCCAGTCCATTTACGGCCGCACCAAGCGCAAGTTCACGTTCTCCAGCGTCGGCATCCAGGCCCAGGGCCGCACCACCATTCTGCGGGTGAACTACCGCAACACCCAGGAGGTCCTGAGCGTCGCCACCGAGTTCGCCCGCGAGCAGCTCACCCCCCAGGAGGCCGAGGAGGACGGCATCCCGCTGATCGCCCCCGAAAGCGCTGGTCGCTCCGGCCCACCGCCCGTGATCGTGAAGCTGCCGGACATTAACGCGGAGCTCGACCACATCGCCAGGCACTTGCGGGAGCTGCACGAGCGCGGCCGCCCGTGGCGGGACATGGCTGTCCTCCACCGCCGCGCACGCAGCGGCGGAATCATCGCCGACGCATTCAAACAGGCTGGCATGCCCCACGACTGGCTGGGCTCAAGCCGCCACCGCCGCCGCTTCGATCCCAGCGCCGACACGGTAAAGATCCTCACCATGCACTCCAGCAAGGGGCTGGAGTTTCCGGTCGTGGCGATTCCGGGGCTTGGGTACATGCCTTACGAGGGTGAGAATCCAGCGAAAGAAGCGCGGGTGCTGTACGTGGCGATGACGCGAGCCATGGACGAGTTAATCATGACGGGACATCGGGAGTCGGCGTTTTTGAAGCAGGTGTCCGCAGCGTTGAAAAAGGCGGTGGCGTGAACGGGTGTCTACGAACCGCTCCGCTCCGTGTTGCCTACACCCTCCAGGCTGTACGATTGAATGGCCGTTTAGCTTTCGCCACAACTGGGGGTTCCGCACCCGTAGCCGTGCCTTCCAATATGACACCTTGGTCCTCTTCTAGTTGTGAACGACTAGCCGGTTAATAAGAAATGAGTGAATTAAACTTCAAACTTGACGGGCCAGCATTACGTCAGGGTGTACCAATCCCATTAGTACTTTCCGCGCTAGGGCATTTTCAGAGCCTCGTCGATAAGGCATACCTGGTAACAACTGACTCCAGCAAAATTACTTCGCGCGAGCGAGAACGCTTTTACCTCAACGCGACTGAATTCCAGCGTGGCTCGTTTATCGCTATATTCGACATTGCGTTGCAGGGCGTGCAGATCGGACTCCCGCTAGCGTCATCTTACGGCCCTCAGAACATATGGGACCTGACTAAAGATACGTTTTATTTTCTTAAAATCGTATGTGGCGCAATTCAAGACCAGAAACAACCGCGATACAATTTCAGAAACGATGGCGATGTCACAGTAAATATCGGCGATCAACACTATCACTATCATGGCCCGGTATTTGAAATTGGCAAACTCGCCCTACCGGCCTACCAAGAACTTTCTCATATGATTGGACAGAACAAGCTTCACGAAATTTCCGCTGGCAGACGGAGCCAAAGGCATCCCGATATATTCATCGGAAGCCACGATAATAAGGCATTCGATATTCCTACCAAAATACAGAAAGAAACCACAGAGCTTAGGTGCGAGGTCTATGATTTCAACAAGTACAAGAATGCTGGGAAATTACGAGTTTCGCAACCAGATCAAGGAATTCCAGAAGGAAGCTATAACTTCAGCATTTTTGGCAACCAAGACAATGTCGAGTACATATATTCCATGTTGAAACCAGAGGTTGCATTGTTCTGCCTTGTAGAAGAGGCCGACAGCCCATTTGGTGAGAAGAATATCGTCCGTCTCTATGTTACTGGGGTCGATTCATAAAGCGCCACTTAAGGCGACTGGGTTACCGGTCGCTTCATCCAGCGTCTTACTTCTGCGTTAGGCATCCACAAGAGTAAGTCATGAGCCACATAGAGCGCGTCGGTAACCGAATTCATATTCAAGGCGATTTAAGAGACTTTCACTTGCTGCTCGCCCAAGTACATCAGTGCATCGAGGACGCTGGTTTTCCCGACTTAACTCTTGACATGTCCGAATGCACTTCCGCTTTCCAGAACTCTATGCTGTCTGTTTGTGCGCAAGTCATCGCATACCGTCAAGCAGGAATAGAAATAGAATTGGTCCCTCCGAATCAACGAAGGTTGTACAACCTGTTCATGAATACAAACTGGGGCTACTACTTGGACCCTCGCAAATTTGGGATGTCTCAGTTCCGCGGCCATACACGGATTCCAGCAACCCGCTACCCTAAGTGTCAACCTCGTATCCGACAGTGACCGATGCGTTTCTTATGTAACATTCGGGCACTGACTGAGGAGGCTACGAGCGTGAACGAATCCAACGAAATCCCCACCGAGCCGAGCCTGGAGCG
>NZ_JBXWZQ010000141.1:0-2847 GCF_059432795.1 Nitrococcus sp.
TCAGCTCGACCGCAGCGGTTGGGCGATCAGCAGCGCGATGATTAAACATTGGCTGGTCGGTCAGATTCAAGCCGCGGAGCAGAGTCGCGAGAGCGCCTGAAGCCACCGGCCAGGGACGGCCCCAACCGCAACCCAACCGGAGCACACCCGATGAACACCAAACCCAACAACCCGTGGGCCAGCGACGCATCCAGACCGTCACCCGCCCGACTGCCGATTGCGATCTGTTGCAACGGATCGCGTAAGAAGGAAACCCGAAGCCGCGTGATCGAGCTGACACGGTGCGAATTCACACCGCCACATTGGAGATCGAAGCATGTCGCGGCAGCTGCTGACATTCAATGACGCAGGAGAGCGGCTCAGCTGCTCCGCCCGCAGCGTGCGCCGCCTAGTCGATTCCGGCCGGTTGGCGGTGGTCTACCCCCGCCCTCGATGCCCACGCATACCCGCCGCCGAACTGGAGCGGTTCATTGCCGAGCTTATGCCGGATCGGCATACTGAACCCTGCGCGGGGCAGGCAACGCCAGGACCGAGGAACAGGCAATGCCGAAGAAGCGCAAGACCGACCGGGACGGCCTCTATCGCCGCCCGGATTCATCCACCTGGTGGGCGAGCTGGGCCGACGCAAGCGGCCGGCGAACTCGCCGATCTACTGGAACTGCCGACCGCAAGGAAGCCGAGGCGACGTTGAGCCGTTGGAGGGTCGAGGCACGGAAGGCCCGGCTCTGGGACGAACAACCGAGCAGGAGCTTTGACGAACTGATGCTGGAATACCTGCGCGGGCCGGGAGCCGAGAAACGCAGCGCTGAACGCGACCACTGGAGCGCCCGCCGGCTGTACGCTTGGTTTTCGGGCGTGGCGCTGGAGCGTATCGGACCCGCCGAGGTTTCGGGTTACATCGCCAGTCGCCGCGAGGCTGGATCACAACCCGGAACCATCAACCGGGAGCTGTCGCTATTCGGCGCCGCGATACGCTGGGCACGCAAAGGCCTGGGCTGGCAGATCGACAACCCGGTCAGTGGCAGGATGCTACGGGAGCCACCAGGGCGGACCCACTGGCTGACACGCGAGCAGGCCGAGGCACTGGTTGCCGCCGCACGGCGGACGTATCAGGCCCTGCATCTGGCCGACTTCATCCGGATGGCGATCCATACCGGCATGCGGTCCGGCGAGCTGCTGCAACTGGAATGGAAGCGCGTGGACCTCCAGCAGGGCATCATCCGGCTGGAAGCCCACCACACCAAGACCACCAAAGCGAGGAGCGTACCCATGAATCAGGAAGCACGCGCCGCCATGCTATCACGCGCCCGGTTCCGGGCGGAACACTGCCCCGGTTCGCCCTGGGTGTTCTGCCGCAAGGACGGAACCCGGATAGCGAGCATCAAGAAAGGGTTTCGGCTGGCATGTGATCGGGCCGGACTGGAAGGAATCACCCCGCACGACTTGCGGCACACTTGCGCCGCATGGCTGGTCAGTGCGGGCGTACCGCTGCCCGAGATTCGCGATTTTCTGGGTCATTCAACGGTCAGGATGACCGAGCGGTACGCGCATCTAGCGCCCGAGAATCTGACCGCCGCAGTGCAGCGGATAGAACAGGGATCGTCACGATTTGGTCACGGTGAGAAACAAACCCCGCCGGAGCGGGGTGTAAGTGCTTGAATTCTGGTGGGCGGTGCTGGGATCGAACCAGCGACCCCTGCCGTGTGAAGGCAGTGCTCTCCCGCTGAGCTAACCGCCCGAAGGGTTGCAGAAATGATAGTGAGCGCGGCGGCAGGCGTCAACTGCCGCGTGTACAACCGGGCTCATAGATACAGAACCTCGACGATTTCGAAGTTCTTGGTGCCGCCGGGGGCCTGGACCTGTACTTCATCGCCTTCTTCCTTGCCGATCAGGGCACGGGCGATGGGTGAATTGACGGAAATGCGGCCCGCCTTGATGTCGGCTTCGTCTTCGCCGACGATCTGATAGCGCGCTTCCGCTCCGCTGTCGACATCGGTCAACTCGACCGTGACACCGAACACGATCTTGCCGGAGCGAGGCAGTTGGGCGACATCGATGATCTGGGCGTGCGACAGCTTGTGCTCGATTTCGTTGATCCGGCCCTCGATGAAGCTCTGCTGTTCGCGCGCGGCATGATACTCGGCGTTTTCCTTGAGGTCGCCATGGGAGCGTGCCTCGGAGATCGCCGCGATTACCCTCGGGCGTGCGTCGCTCTTGAGTTCCTTGAGTTCGGCGCGGAGCCTCTCGGCTCCCGCGATGGTCATCGGGACTTTAGTCGTCATGGTGCAGCTCTCTGTGTAAATCCTGTAAACGGTAGACATGCTCGCCGATGGCGCCCAGCGCCTGGGCGGTCGCTTTGGCGCCGGCGAGGGTGGTGGTGTAACTGATCTTGCGGATCAGCGCTTCGCGACGGATCGCGTAGGAATCGGCGATCGCTTGAGGGCCTTCGGTGGTATTGATGATCAGGCTGATATCGCCGTTCTTGATCCGGTCGACGATATTGGGGCGTGCTTCGTTGACCTTGTTGACCGGCTCGCAGGCGATGCCGCGCGCGCTGAGCGTGGCGGCCGTGCCTTGCGTGGCGACGAGGCTCAAGCCCTGTTGTACCAGCGTGGCGGCGATCTCGATGATGGCTGGCTTGTCGGCGTCGCGGACGCTGACGAAGGCGATCCCCCGAACGGGCAGTGGATTGCCGGCCGCCAGCTGGGATTTGGCGAAGGCTTCGCCGAAGCTGCGGCCCACGCCCATGACCTCGCCGGTGGATTTCATCTCCGGACCCAGCAGTGGATCGACGCCGGGGAACTTGACGAACGGGAATACCGATTCCTTGATGGAGAAGTAGGGCGG
>NZ_JBXWZQ010000142.1:0-4647 GCF_059432795.1 Nitrococcus sp.
TTGGGCGGTCGCGATCGCGATTCTGGCCATAACGACGGTGATCGGCCTGAGTCTCTGGTTTTTGGGCAAACCTCTGGCCAATCAGCTCGCGCTTCTGGCAGAGCGCCTGCCGCAGGATATCGCACAGGTCAATGCCCGGCTGCAGGAGATCCAGTGGGTGAGCGCGCTCGTCCAGAGGCTGCCTGCACCAGAGCGCTTCTTCGCGCTGAACCACGACCTCATGCCGCGGCTTTTCGGGCTGTTTTCTACCGCAGCGGGCGCGCTCACGAGCTTGTTGATCATCGTTTTCGTGGGTCTGTATCTGGCGCTTGATCCATTCGTCTATATCGCGGCGGCAAGACGTTTGATTCCCCCCGGCGGGCGCCCGCGAGCCGACCAAGTCATCAGCGCGATCGTTGCGGCTCTGCGTCACTGGCTCGTCGGCCGGCTATCTTCGATGATCATCGTCGGAATCCTGACGGGATCGGGGCTCTGGGCCATCAGTATGCCGGTGGCGGTATCACTGGGCTTCATCACCGGGTTGTTGGTTTTTGTGCCCTATATCGGCCCGATCCTGTCCTTGATACCCGCACTGCTGGTGGCCTTGACCATGAGCGTGTCGATGGTCGTCTACGTCATTATTCTCTATGTCGGCGTCCAGCTTCTGGAAAGCTATTTCATTACGCCGCTCATCCAGGAACGTACCGTGTCACTCCCGCCCGCTTTTTTGATCAGTGCGCAAGTGATCAGCGGGGTGCTCTTCGGGATGCTGGGCATCGTGCTGGCGGTGCCCCTCACTGTCGCAGCCACCGTCATCGTTCAGATGCTCTACATCGAGGATCTCCTCGGTGACACGGGCACGCCCGTATTGGGCGATGCGCCCTTGCTCAGGCGCAAACCACGCGGCATCGCTGCCTCGCGGCGCTGAGGGAGGGTCGATCAACGGTGGGATTCGGCTCATCGACCGTTGAGGCTGAAACGTCCCGGTCCAATGAGTGCGAGTGCGATCGCGGTGAAAAGGTACATGCCGTCGAGTTCGAGCAGCCAACCGCCATGCGCGTTCAATTGAAATAAATCGCCCATGTGAGCCAGCGCAAACGCGAAAATCATGTTGATCGTGATCAGCAGAGCGCCAATGCGCGCATACCAGCCGATCACCAGCAGAATGGGGCCGACGATCTCGCCGAGAAAAACACCATAAGCCAGCGTGCCCGGCAAGCCGGCATTCACTACCATGCCTTCGATTCCGCCGATTCCGTGCAGCAGTTTATTTATACCGTGCAAGAGCACGAGCAGCCCAAGTGCCACCCGCAGTATCAACTTTCCGGTATCGGTCATGACATGGTCCATGTCGGAACTCCTTCTATTGTTATGCCGATTTATCCATTCTCACATGATAGCCGCGATCGGGCGCGGATGTGCTTGTCATCGAAAACCTTCCAGGCCGCGCAAGAAATCCTCGTTTGTAAGCCTTGACCCGTGCGAATACGTCGTGAGCATTGCGCGGGCATCTCGCCTGTCAATTTCCGAGAGCAAAAAATGGTTGGATAGAGAAATAAAGAATGACCGCAACGATAGCAACGTACAACAGCATCCTCAACGGCTCGCTGCGAATGGTGCTGATTAGCGTTTTTGCGTTTCCTTGTCGCCTTCGCCGCGCGTGCTCGGCGCGTACGCGCCGGCGGCGTTCTCGTTGGTAGCGGCCCATGAGGCGCTGCGCATTCGCCGCTTGGCGTTCGTCTTTGAGCCAGATGGCGCCCATCGATATACCCCATCGGCCGGGGGGTGTCTCGTAAAACGCGATGTCATTCGCGCTCAAGAGCTCTCGAACCTCTTGCGCCTCGTCTTCGGGCACGCCGCGTAGATTCAGCAGAACAGTGGACATAATGGCTTCTCTCGCAGCGGTTGGTGGTCGGGACGGTGAAAACGAACATGTCCGCCTTCAGCATTCGGATTTACCTCACTTCTGCCCTTGCCCTCGCGCCGTATGTCCCGGTAACTCCGCGATATCGGCTACCGTGATTCGGGAGTAAGCGCGTTATATCGGCAGTCTAATTGAATAAGTCAACGGTGCGCCTGTCCGCTAGGGAAGGCGTTTAAATCCAAATATTAGGCGCTGAGGCGCTATGCGCGGCCCCGCAAGGAGAAGGAGATCATCGCGCTCGAACGCGGCGATGATTTCAGACGCAGCACAGACTGGCCGCCCGAAGAGAGGGATTTCGTATGTTAAATGCCGTCCTTTTCGTATTGGTCTGGCTTTTCTTCGGTAACTCGATCTGCATCGGCACGCTCTTTTTCGCGCCCCGCACGAATGCGAAGCGCTGCGCGGCTATCCATGCACTCGGTCCATTCGGGATCGTAGCGGCAATCGAGCCGATCCGCCACCAGTTCAAAGCCCATTAGTGTCGCGCCGTGACCCGCCGGCCGAGCGAGGCGCGCCTGGCTCTCGCTCGCCGCGCGGCCAACGGAGCGCCGTCGACCCTTGCGCCATTGCCACGTTGATCGTTCGACACTGGTGCGTGTCGAGGGCACTCGGCGGCCTCGCCGGTTGTGGCCAGATCCGACGCCGACTGGCGTAAGAGAGTCGAGCAAGCGTCAGAGTCGATTCAATGACACGCGCCATCGGGGTGGGTCTTTGCCTTGAGCAAGCAGGAAGCCGTGCGGGATAGAAACCCTACATGGCTCAAACGAAACACACGGAGCTTCGTTATGGCGACCATATACGTGACCATCACGGACCAACCGGGAAACGATATAGATATCAGCATCGATACGCACGAAAGTGTGCCGCAAGACCCTCAAGAGTGGTCTCCCGCCCAAATCCTTGGTAAGCATCTTCACGACTACATTGTTTGCCTGCAAAAAGGCACGAGCGCCGAAGAGGTAAGAAAGCTTCAATTGCATTAAAGGCCGGCCAACCCCCGCGCTTGAGTGACGGGCCCGGATCCGAAGCGGCGCGGGGGTGGTGCCGTAAAAGACAAAACGGCAGTCGGATCGGTCGGGATATTCCTGTTGAATCACGATGCCTTGCTGCCAATGAGCAACGCGGCGATTATTCGCGGAGGCGAGTGGCGCGGGAGAGCATCGACGTTCTCCGTGCCATTTCCCCGCGCATCGCGGGGCACATAGAAACCGTTGTCTTCGCACAGCCGGGTATGGCTGCCGAGAGGAATGGCGCGTGGGCCGGCATTAGTTTATCCTTGGATACTGCGCTGTTTATGCTGATATCCGCCAAGGGCTTTGCGTTGAGCTCATTGTCAATTCAGAAAAAGGATTTGTACGACAAGGGGGCGCTATTCTCTGCAGGCAGGGGTTTTCTTCGCCATCGTTACCCCACGGCCTGTCGAACGTGCCGCTTCTCGCACTCACTTCCAAGTGCAAGCGTATAATCCGCGATCACATCACCTCCCGCCGGTCAGGGTTGATCCAAGAACTGCACAAGAATCAGCGGCTGCCAGGGAATGAAGCAGTCAGCGCAAAACGCAACGCCTCTCCCGATATCGGGTGGGCAAGCTCAGCTCAGATGTCGGCTACAGCGTTAATTGATCCACAAAACGCGAGGGGGGAATTGAGCGGCAAGCAGGCCATCTATATACTGTATTTGAGTAGGTCAAATTCGTCGAACAAGTTGAGCTGAAAACATGATGAATCTGTCGAAATATACCGTTAAGGACTTGGAGAGGCTCAAGAGGGAGATCGATAAAGAAATTACGTCGCGACGCAAGCAAGAAGAAAGGCAGGCGCGAGAAGAGCTCAAGGAGGTCGCCGCCAGATACGGTTTCAGCTTGAATGAGCTGGTAGGTGGAGTAACTGTGTCCAAGGGGCGTTCGCAAGGAAAATCCCAGGATAAGTTCCGCCACCCGCGGGATCCGAGTAAAACCTGGACGGGTCGGGGACGGAAACCGAAATGGGTGAAGGAATGGGAAGCGGCCGGATGTTCAATCGACGATTTGAGCGCCGCATAATAGAGCGCTTCGGGCGAGCGGACAACCAGCAGGATATTTCATAGTGTTTGGGTAGGCTGCAGTGGACCGCTGACGAGAGCATGGATGCCTCTACACGCTTGCCGAGCTCGTCTAGCCGCGATCGATCTCGACGGCGCGCGGCTGCCGTAGGCAGCCGCACACTCAATCCCGATTGAGGCTCGAGGCCAAACCGGAATTCCCGTCGAACATTTCCAAGGGGGCGCAATGACCACGGGCCGCAAGAAATTCGGGCCGGGGCGCATTGCCGCAATTCGGATCTCCCAAGCGGTTGTCTACGCTGTTGTAGAACGAAGAAGAGGTTCGCCCGTAGCCAGGGTGAAAGGTTTTTGTTCGAGGCGTGCAGCGTATTGCATTCGAACAGAAGCAACGATCCTGGCGGCCCTTTGGGGGCCTGTATGCCGCCCTGGTTAACCAAGCGCTCCAGCGACTGCCGATCGGGTATGCCGACGCGCTGGCTTTTCAATGAAGTCTTCCAGGTGTCCTGGGGTGTTTTACCGACGCAGGGAACGAAAGGCTGGTGGGAGCCGGGGATGAGCATCTGCGGCCCGTTGAACTCGTTGTTGTCGGTCAACAGCAGCGAGGCGCTGACGGCACGCATGCGCGGCATTCCATGCTCGGCGTGCCAGGTTTCGAACTCCGAGTGCCAATAGAATCCACTGCCCTGAAATCAAAACTTGTCATT
>NZ_JBXWZQ010000143.1:0-36472 GCF_059432795.1 Nitrococcus sp.
TACCGGATATCTCGCTGGGAGTCGGTTCAGGCTCACACGCGGTTCAGACCGCTGAGATCATGCGCCGCTTCGAGCCTATCGTGGATGAGCTCGCCCCGTGCGCCGTGTTGGTGGTCGGCGACGTCAAGTCCACAGTGGCGTGCGCTCTGGTGGCCGCGAAGAAAGGGGTCCCCGTCTTTCTCGTCGAAGCGGGCCTGCGCAGCGTCGATCGAACGTTGCCAGAGGAGATCAACCGGGTCCTCACGGATCAGCTCGCGGAACTCCTGTTTACGACCGAGGCCGCAGCTGCCGAAAACCTCGCGCGGGAGGGTATTCCCGCAGAGCGCGTGCGTTTCGTCGGCAACGTCATGATCGATTCGGTCCTGCGCCATCTTCCCCGAGCGGTTCCGGCGGCGCAAACCCTCGGCCAGGGCGGATGCCCGGAAGCTTATGCGCTTGTGACTTTGCACCGCCCCTCCAACGTCGATGACCCGGAGAAACTGACTCGTCTCCTCCAAACGCTTGCCAAGGTCGCCGAGGAGCTGCCCCTCATATTTCCGGTTCACCCCCGCACGCGGGCAAGAATCGAGGCAGCCGGAGAGCAGGCCTGGTTCGCGCATCCGAACGTGTATGCGTTGCGGCCGCTCGATTACCTGGCCATGCTGGGGTTGTTACGTGAGGCGACGTGCGTGTTGACGGACTCAGGCGGCCTCCAGGAGGAGACAACCGCGCTGGGCATACCTTGCCTGACGCTGCGCGAGAACACGGAGCGTCCGATCACCGTGGATCAGGGCACCAATACGGTGGTTGGCTCGGATCCGAGCCGAATAATGCCAAACGTGCGCGAGATACTTATCTCCGGCGGCAAGTCGGGGCGGATTCCGGAGCTCTGGGATGGCCGAGCCGCCGAGCGCATTGCCGCGGAGGTGGCGCTTTGGCAGGAGAAGCGGCGGAGAAATGCGTAATACGGACATGAACGCCGCAGCGCAATCCGGCGGGGAGCGCAAAGCGTGCGAGGGGCTGCGCAACGCCTTGACAGTGGATGTCGAAGACTATTTCCAAGTCTCGGCTTTTGCCGCCACCGTTAGCCGCGCGAGCTGGGATACGTGGCCAACGCGCATCGAACGCAATATGGATATCCTGCTCGAACTCTTCGCCGACCATGAGGTCCGAGCGACCTTTTTTACCTTGGGTTGGATCGCGGAGCGCTATCCGGACTTGGTACGCCGCATGGTGGCCGGCGGACATGAACTGGCGAGCCACGGCTATGATCACCGACGGGTAACGGAGCTCAATGCCGACGCTTTTCGTCAAGATCTTGCCCGTGCCAAGGGCATCCTTGAGGATCGCGGTGGCGTTCGTGTGATCGGCTATCGTGCCCCCAGCTTTTCCATCGACGAGCGTACACCTTGGGCCATGGACTGTCTGCTCGAGACAGGTCACCGCTACAGTTCCAGCCTCTATCCCATCGTGCACGACCATTACGGTTCGCCCCAGGCGCCGCGCTCGCCGTTCAAGCCGCGGCCGGGCCGGGATTTTTTGGAGCTGCCGATGGCAACGGTGCGCTTTGCGGGACGGAATTGGCCGGCTGCCGGCGGTGGCTACTTCCGCTTGCTGCCGTACCGGCTCAGTTGTTGGTCACTGCGACGGATAAACCGTCACGACGGACAGCCGTTCATTTTCTACATGCACCCCTGGGAGATCGATCCGCGGCAGCCGCGCCCGCCCAGGATCAGCATGAAGACGCGCTTTCGTCATTACCTAAACCTGCAGCGGATGCAATTGCGTTTGCAGCGCCTGCTGCAGGATTTTCATTGGGATCGTATTGACCGGATTTTCCTGGAGAGCTGATTATGCGCGTAATAGCGGTGGATCGTACGGAGTCGACCACCGTGCGGGTTACCGAGCTGACACCGAGCGAGGTCGGTCGCTGGGATGCCTTCGTCGAGGCCTGTCCGGACGCTACTTTCTTTCATCGGGCGGGCTGGAAGGAGGTCATAGGTCGAGCCTTCGGTCATCCAACCTATTTCCTCATGGCCGCAAATGACGAGTCGGTCGAGGGGATCCTGCCTTTGGCACGGATCCGCAGCCGCCTGTTCGGAGACGCCCTGATTTCGTTGCCATTCGGGGTGTATGGGGGCATAGCCGCGACCACGGAGCAGGCGTCGAAAGCTTTGGACCAGGCGGCACAGGCGTTGGCCGAGCGGCTTGGCGTGGGGCACCTGGAGTATCGCCATCGCAGCAAGCCCGTCCATCCGAGCTGGCCGAGAAAGGATCTCTACGTCACCTTCCGCGGCGCGATCGCCGCCGATTCGCAGGCAAACATGCAGGCCATTCCCCGCAAGCAGCGGGCGATGGTCCGCAAAGGCATTCGCGCGGGCCTGCAGAGCCGCTTCGATGACGACAACGAACGTTTCTTTCGTGCCTATTCTTACAGCGTGCATCAGCTGGGCACACCGGTATTCGCCCGGCGTTATTTCGATTTGTTGCGCGAGGTCTTCGGGCGTGATTGCGATGTGCTCACCGTGACCCAATGTGGGCGACTCGTGGCCAGTGTGCTGTCGTTCTATTTCCGCGACGAGGTGCTGCCTTATTACGGCGGCGGTACGGCCGCCGCGCGGGAGTGTGCCGGCAACGATTTTATGTACTGGCAGCTCATGGAGAGTGCGCGGGAACGGGGGTATCGTCTATTTGACTTCGGCCGCAGCAAACGCGGCGCCGGCTCCTATCATTTCAAGAAACACTGGGGGTTCGAACCCCAGGCATTGCATTACGAATGCAAGCTCGTTAGTGGCACGGCCTTGCCGGATAACAGCCCGAGGAACCCGAAGTATCGGTTGTTCATAGCTCTTTGGCGGCGCCTGCCGCTGCCCGTCGTCAATGCCCTCGGGCCGCACATCGTTCGCAGCCTTGGGTAGGCCCATGGAGGACCTGCTTTTCCTCAGTCACCGCATCCCCTATCCCCCCAACAAAGGGGAGAAGATCCGTGCGTATCATTGGTTGCGGGTTTTGTCACGGCACTGGCGTATTCACTTGGGTACATTCATCGATGATCCGGACGATCTCGAGGGTCTCAAAGCTCTGCAGGATTTATGCGCGGAAATCAAAGTCGTGCGGCTGCGCCCCAACCCCGCCAGGATACGCGCGCTGGCCGCGCTTATGGACGCTTCGCGCTCGCTGAGCGTCGCTTACTATCACAGCCCGGCGTTGCAGCGCTGGGTGCGGACGAAGCTTTCCACCGGCATCCGCCATGTGCTCGTGTATTCCTCGGCGATGGCGCAATACACGCCCGCTGCGCGGCAGGCCAGGGGCCTACGGAAAAGCGCGGAAGCACCGGAGCCGTCCCCCCGTTCGCTGATTGCACTTGCGGACTATGTGGATGTGGATTCCGAGAAATGGCGCCAATACGGGGTGGCCGGCGGTCCCCTGGGTTGGCTCTATCGTCTGGAGGCGCGCCGTCTTGCGCGCTTTGAACGCGAGGCGGCCGGCAGATTCGACAAAGTGCTGTTCGTCTCCCAGCCGGAGAGCGAGTGCTTCCTGCGGATAGCCCCCGAGCGAGCGGCGATAACGACTTGGCTGAGTAACGGCGTGGATACCGGGTTTTTCGCTCCCGAGAGGACGTATGCCGATCCGTATCCCGCCGGCGCTCCAGTGGTGGTATTCACCGGCGCGATGGACTATCGACCCAATGTCGAGGCGGTTTCCTGGTTCGCCCGTCACGTCCTGCCGCGGGTACGGGCAAGCGTCAGTGGGACGCTGTTCTACATCGTCGGCGGGCGGCCGGCGTCGAAGGTGCAGGCACTCGCACGCCTCGCCGGCGTCGAGGTCACGGGACGCGTCGCCGATGTGCGGCCGTACCTCGCCCACGCCACGCTCGCCGTGGCGCCATTGGGAATTGCGCGTGGCGTACAGAACAAAATTCTGGAAGCCATGGCCATGCGCCGGCCCGTGGTTTGTACCAGCGCCGCGCTGGCTGGGCTCGATGCCGAGGTGGGGCGTGAGATTGCCGTGGCGGACGGGGAAATGGACTTCGCTGAGGCGGTGGTCGATCTACTGACCGCTCCGGCAGCGGCGAGAGCGATGGGTGTAGCAGCGCGGCGTCGGGTCGAAGCGGATTACTCGTGGGAGTCTTCCGCAATACGGCTGCTCGAGCTGTTGAGCCCGCCGCAGCCACCGACGGCGGCCGGCGCTTGCTCGGACACGACCCCACATCCTGTGGTTCTCCGCGGGGACAACATCTCATGAGCGTCCAATTGGAACGCTCATCCGGGCTGCAGGGCCATAGAGTGCATGCATCGCCTGCGCGCCGCGTCTGGTTGGCCAATTTGCTCGGCGTCGTTGTGCTGGTGCTTTTCATCGCGGGGCTGTTTCATCAGACGCTTTGGTCCATGGTCGACAAATGGGCGACCTCCGAGACATATGCCCATGGGTTTTTCATCGTGCCGATCAGCCTCTGGCTAATCTGGCGTCGGCGCGCGGTGCTCTGCGAGATCGTGCCGCGCGCGGACGCCTGGGCGCTGCCTGTCATGGTGGGGCTTGGTTTCGTCTGGGTATTGGGGGAGTTCGCAACCGTGGAGCTCGTCCAGCAATACGCGGTCGTGGCCATGTTGATCACGAGCGTTTGGCTGGTTGTCGGGCCCCGTTTCGTGCGGGAGTGCGGCTTTCCGCTGTTCTTTTTGCTTTTGGCCGTACCATTTGGCTATTTCTTGGTGCCATCGCTCATGCAGTTCACCGCTGACTGCGCGATCGCCTTGGTGCGGCTGAGCGGTGTTCCCGTTTTTCGTGAGGGCCTCACTTTTACTTTGCCGACGGGGACGTGGTCGGTTGTTGAAGCGTGTAGTGGCCTACGCTACTTAATCGCTTCTTTCACACTCGGCTGCCTTTACGCCTATTTAACCTATCGCAGTTGGGGGCGCCGAGCGCTGTTTGTCCTGGCCTCGATCGCGGTCCCGATCATCGCCAATGGCCTGCGCGCCTATCTTATCGTAATGATCGGGCATCTCAGCAGCATGCAGCTTGCCACCGGTATCGACCATATTATTTATGGCTGGGTTTTTTTCGGGCTGGTGATGATGATCTTATTTTGGATTGGCGGCTTTTGGCGGGAGGAGGCTGCAGCTACAAAGGCGCATCCGGATCGAGTCGGTGAAATCCGCCGACATCCGGTGGGTGCCGCCAGAGGCGAGGGCAACCTGGCTAGGGTCCGAATGGTGATGTTGATCACCATAGGTGCCACCCTGCTGGCAGCGGCGCCATTCTATGTCGCTCATGTGGAAGCCAGGCAGGCTAAGGCCATAGGTGCCCAGCTGGCGCTTCCCATCGAGCTGCCGGGGTGGCGCAGGGCAGCGGAACCCTACGTCCGCTGGGCACCGCATTATCCGCACGTCACGGTCGCGCGGAGTCAAACCTATGTGGGCTCGGGAGGCCCCTTCGGCCTGTATATCGGTCTTTACCATGATCAGCATGAAGGCGCCGAGCTTATCGCCTGGGAGAACGGAATCGTTCTCCCAGGGGGTGCTTGGTACCGTTTGAACGAGTGGCGCCGCTTGATCGAACTGCCGGATGGCCGGAGGTTGGCGGTGCGTGTGGCCCGGATTACCAACAACGAGCGTTATCTGGATGTTTGGCACTGGTACTGGGTTGCCGGGCAGTTCACCGCGAGCGAGCTTGTGGTCAAGGCATTGACGCTCAAAGAACGTCTCATGGCTCGCTCCGATGCGGCGGCACTGATCGCGGTGTATGTCCCGGTGGACCAAAGTGAGCCTGATCCCCAACAAAAAATGCTTACCTTCGTCCGGAAAGCACTACCCGAGATTGAACAAACCCTGACTGCGGCTGTGGGGGGATGAGTTGAATACGCCGCCGCCGCGGAGCCGGAGCCGACGCCCCTTGATCGTGCATGTCGTGCATCGCCTGGACATCGGGGGTTTAGAAAACGGTGTCGTCAATCTGATCAATCGGCTCCCAGCCGCAGCCTTTGACCATTGCGTGCTGTCTTTGACCGAGGTTACGGAATTTCGGCAGCGCATCGAGCGGCCGGATGTTGAGTGCATTGCGCTGCACAAAAAACCGCGCAAAGACCCGATGCTCTATCTGAAGCTATGGCGCGCCTTTAGGATCTTGCGGCCGGCCATCGTTCACACCCGCAATTTGGCGACGCTGGAGGCGCAGTTGCCGGCGCTGCTCGCCGGTGTACCCATCAGGGTACACGGGGAGCATGGCTGGGAAGTCGACGATGTGGTGGCGCGCAGCCGTAAGAATCAGCGGTTGCGTCGAGCAATGCGCCCGTTGATACATCACTACGTCGCTGTATCCCAGCACATCAGTGAGTATTTGCAGCAGCAGATCGGCGTTTCCCCGAAACATATCAGCCAGATATATAACGGCGTGGATACGGCGCGTTTTCAATCCGAACCGCATCGAACCTGGGTAACCGAGCGCTTCGGTTTTGCCGACGCCTTCGTGATCGGTACCGTTGAGCGCCTGCAAGCGGTCAAAGATCCCTTGAATCTCGCTCGGGCGTTTTTGCAGCTGCTGCGCAGTCAGCCGTCTCTGGGCGAGCGTGTCCGGTTGGTCGTGGTTGGCGCCGGCCCCTTGCAGGAAGCCCTGGAGAGCCTCCTGCAAGAAGGCGGTGTTCGCCAGCTGTGCTGGCTCGCAGGCAACCGCGACGATATACCGGCGCTGTTGCGCGGCTTCGATCTTTTTGTATTGCCGTCGCGGGCGGAGGGGATTTCCAACACCGTCCTGGAAGCCATGGCCAGCGGCCTGCCGGTTGTGGCGACGGCGGTTGGCGGCAACCCGGAGTTGGTAGAGGACGGGGTCACGGGTCGTCTGGTGCTGGCCGCAGACCCGTCTGCCCTGGCGGATGCGATGGGTGCCTATCTCAATAGCCCAATTTTGGCCAGAGGTCACGGGCTGGCCGGACGCCGCCGCGCCGAGGAGCTTTTCGGCCTCGAGACCATGGTTGGTGCTTACGCGGAACTTTACACAGCGCTTCTGGAGCGTCGTGGAATTAATTGCGCACAGACCCGGGCGGCCGCAACGAGTTCACCGAGTCCGAGATGATTTCCTACGCCAACGGCGTTCATTAAAAGAGTGAGAGCAGTGCAGTGTGCGGCATCGTCGGAATTTTCCACTATGCAAACGCGGGTTCGGTTGACCGGGATCTGCTGCATCGGATGAACGAATCTCTTTACCACCGTGGCCCGGACGACGGTGGCCTCTACGTCGAGCCGCGACTGGGGCTCGGGCATCGGCGACTATCCATAATCGATCTCTCCGGCGGACACCAGCCGTTGTTCAACGAAGACGGTTCAGTCGCCGTAGTCTTCAACGGCGAGATCTACAATTACAAGGAACTGGTCTCCGAGTTGGCCGCGCGGGGGCATTGTTTCCGCACGCGTACCGACACCGAGGTGATTGTCCATGGTTGGGAAGAGTGGGGTGAAGCCTGCGTAGAACGTTTCCGCGGCATGTTCGCTTTCGCGGTGTGGGATAGCAGCCGCCGCACGCTCTTGCTCGCTCGCGACCGGATCGGTATCAAACCACTTTATTATGCCGTGTTGCCAGATGGGCGCCTGCTGTTCGGCTCGGAGCTCAAGGCGCTGCTCGTGCACCCGGCTCTGCCGCGAACGATCCTCCCCGAGGCGGTGGAGGAGTATCTTGCCTACGGTTATATACCGGAACCTCGAACCCTGTATCGCCACGCATTCAAACTCCCCCCAGGACATACGCTCACGGTCAGGGCCGACTCTCCGGTGCGTGAGCCGTGCCGGTACTGGGATCTGGAGTTTGGTGATTGCCACGCTACGGGGGAGGTTGCAGCAGAGAGTGAGCTGCGGGAGCGTCTGCGCGAGGCAGTTCACAGTCATCTGGTCTCTGACGTCCCGGTCGGTGCCTTTCTCTCCGGCGGGGTGGATTCCAGCGCGGTGGTGGCGATGATGGCAGGGGCGAGTGAGCGCCCGATACACACCGCATCGATCTCGTTCGGCGAGGCGGAATTCGACGAGTCCCACTATGCCGCCGAGATCGCCCGGCGCTACGGTACGGATCATCGGGTTCGGCAGGTCGACCCGCATGATTTCAGCTTGGTCGAGCGCCTGGCTGGGCTCTACGACGAGCCCTTCGCGGACAGTTCGGCCATGCCTACCTACCGAGTCTGCGAGCTCGCCCGCCAGGGAGTCAAAGTCGTGCTCTCCGGTGACGGTGGCGATGAGACCTTTGCCGGTTACCGCCGCTATCTTTGGTACCTGCGCGAGGAGCGGGTACGCAGAATGTTGCCTTTGAGTCTACGGCGCTCGCTGTTCGGGGTGTTGGGTCGCCTTTATCCTAAACTCGACTGGGCGCCGCGCGCGCTGCGTGCCAAGGCTACGTTGCAGGCTCTGGCGCAGGATCCGGTTGAGGGGTATTTTCATAGCGTTTCTATAGTTAATGCGGCTCAGTCACGCTTGCTTTTCAGCCATGAGTTCCGCCAGGCCCTGGGCGGTTATCAAGCCATCGAGGTGTTGCGCCGGCATGCTCGCCACGCACCGATTCACCCCTTGTCCCGGGTTCAATACCTCGATTTCAAGACCTATTTACCCGGCGATATCTTGACCAAGGTGGACCGTGCCAGTATGGCGCATGCGCTGGAGGTGCGGGTGCCGATCCTCGACCATGAGTTCGTGGAGTGGGCTGCCGGCCTGCCCCCGCAGCTCAAGCTCCAGCGGGGCGAGGGCAAATATTTGTTCAAAAAATCCCTTCAGTCGCTGCTCTCAAACGACATACTCTACCGCCGCAAGATGGGCTTTGCGGTGCCCTTGGCCGCCTGGTTCCGTGGACCGTTGCGCGAGAGGGCACGCGAGGCGTTGCTTGGAGAGCGGCTCGCGGATACGGGTTGGTTCAACCACCGCTATCTGGAGCATATCGTCACCGAGCATACGGCGGGGCGGCGGGACTACAGCGCGCTTATGTGGACACTGTTGATGCTTGAACAGTCATGCCGCAACGACGAACAACCCACGGTACCGGTTAGGAGTCATGCTCACGCGCTGCTAGGAGAGCACGGATGACATTGTGCGTGCTGCACGTCCTGGATCATTCCGTACCATTGCACAGCGGCTACAGTTTTCGTACCCGGGCCATTCTCGAACAGCAAGGGGCCCTGGGGTGGATTACGCGGCACCTCACCAGTCCAAAGCATTACGGCACCGATGCCGTCGAGGAGGAAATCGACGGTCTGCATTTCTACCGCTGCAAGCCGTTGCCGCCGTGGCAGGCACGGGTGCCGGCGCTCAATCAGCTGGCGGTGGTGCATCGTCTGGAGCAGCGTCTGATACAGGTGATTGCCAAGGTCCAGCCGGATCTCATCCATGCCCACTCTCCGGCGCTCAACGGCCTGGCCGCCTTGCGCGCCGCCCGCCGGTGGCGGCTGCCTGTGGTCTACGAAGTGCGTGCTCTTTGGGAGGACGCCGCCGTTGACCATGGCACTACCCGGGCGGGCAGCATCCGCTACCGTCTTACCAGCGCGTTGGAGACATATGTATTGCGACGCGCCAACGCGGTTACCTGCATTTGTGAAGGGCTGCGCAGAAACATCGCCGCCCGGGGCATTTCCGCCGAACGCATTACGGTCGTTCCCAACGCGGTGGATCCGGCACGCTTTCGCTTCGACTTGCCGCGTGATGAGGCGTTGGCAAGCGAGCTCGGACTGCACGGCGAATCTATAGTGTTGGGGTTCATCGGCTCGTTCTACGGCTACGAAGGTCTGGAGCTTGCGGTGCGGGCACTTGGCGCCATTCGCCGGCGGCATCCACG
This sequence comes from Nitrococcus sp., assembly GCF_059432795.1. NCBI lineage: Bacteria > Pseudomonadati > Pseudomonadota > Gammaproteobacteria > Chromatiales > Ectothiorhodospiraceae > Nitrococcus > Nitrococcus sp. The sequence goes on from NZ_JBXWZQ010000143.1 coordinate 9,775, forward strand.
CGTGCGTTTGCTATTGGTCGGCGGCGGCCCTCAGGAGCAGTGGCTGCGCGCGCTGGTCAGCGAGCTCAATCTCGCAGAGGCGGTCTTGTTTGCCGGCCGCGTTGCCCATGATCAGGTGGCCCGCTACTACAGTTTGGTGGATGTGTTTCTCTATCCGCGTCTGCCGATCCGCCTCACCGAAATTGTCACACCGCTGAAGCCGTTGGAGGCGATGGCTCAGGGACGGCTGGTCGTGGCTTCCGATGTCGGCGGGCATCGCGAGCTGATTCGGGACGGCGAGAATGGATTCCTGTTCCCGGCGGGTTCGGTCGATGGAGTGGTGGAGGGCGTGGATCGCTGTCTCGCAACGGCCGAACGGTGGCCCGAGATCCGGTCGATCGCCCGGCGGTTCGTCGAGACGGAGCGAAGCTGGACAGCCAGTGTCGGGCGTTACGCGGGAGTCTATCGGCCTTTGATGCGAAGTCCCCCAGGGCTGATGGACCATGTTTAGTGTTCGAAAGGCACTCTATCAGCGGCAAGGGAAAGCGGGTGTTGTCGTTCGTGGGGGCAACAAGGCTTCGGTAGACTGGCGGGTGCCGAGACTCGCAGTAATCGGGCCGATCGCGCCGCCGGCGGGCGGGATGGCGAACCAGACGCGGCAGCTCGTCGAGCTATGGCGCTCGGAGGGCCTATGCGTCGATCTGGTTCCGGTCAACCCCCCGTACCGGCCGGGCTGGGTCGGCGGCGTACAGGGGGTTCGGGCGTTGTTTCGCCTGCTGCTCTATATTCCAGCACTGTGGCGAGCCCTCGATCGAGTGGATGTAGTCCACATAATGGCTAATTCCGGCTGGTCATGGTTTTTGTTCGCTGCTCCGCCGCTTGTGCTCGGTCGCTTGAAAAAGGTGGCCTGTATCGTCAACTACCGTGGCGGTAGTGCTGAGCGGTTTCTGGAACGTTTCGGCTGGGCAGTGAAGCCCTTCATGAGATGTGCCGACGCGACCGTCGTGCCTTCAGGGTTTCTCGGGGAGATTTTTGTTCGATACGGCATAACGGTGCAGATCGTCCCTAACATTATCGACATGGAGCGCTTTCGCTGGCGGGAGCCACCCGCTGGTCAGCTCCTCAGTCCCCGGATCGTAGTTACCCGTCATTTGGAGCCTATCTATGACGTCGCCTCCGCGTTGCGTGCATTCCAGCTCGTGCGCCAGCATGTGCCCAGCGCGACGCTCACCATCGCCGGGACGGGCCCTGAGCTTGCGGCACTAGAGCGATTGGTTGCCGAATTGGGGATCGACAACGCCGTTACCTTTACGGGTTCACTGACTGTGGAGCGAATGGCGGAGCTCTACTACGGCGCGGATATCATGTTGAACACGAGCCGTGTAGACAACATGCCGAATTCCATACTCGAAGCGCTTGCCAGCGGCGTGCCGGTCGTCAGCACCAAGGTCGGCGGGATTGCCTATATGGTCCGCGATAAAGAGACGGCTCTGCTGATCGAGCCCGGTGATTTCGAGGCGGCAGCCGCCGCCATGCTCCGAGTATTGAATGATCGCCGCTTGGCCGTCGGCCTTGCCCAGGCAGGGCGGCAAGCCGTAGCTCAGTATAGCTGGCAGGCCGTGCGTCGGCAGTGGCTGTCGGTGTACCGACAAGTCTTGGGTTGGGAGGTATGACAGCCGCGCACGAAAGGCTGCGGGATCTTTGGCGCGCTACGGTTTCGAGCGCCATATTCCCGCTGCATGAGTGCTTGAAAGGGCACGCCACCGTCGCGTGGCGGCGCGATTTGGAGCGCAGCCAGTGGTGGTCTCCGGAAACGCTGAAAGCGCAGCGCGAACGCCGCCTGAGGGCGTTTCTGAGAAGCGTTCAACGCACCGTACCGTATTATCGCGCCCTTTTTAGGGAAATCGGGTTTCGGGCGGAGGAACTGCGCGACATTGACGACCTGCGCAAACTGCCGTTGCTGGACAAGCCGACGATACGGTCGAATTTGGATGCATTGAAGGCCGAGGGCTGTAAAAGGCTGGCCCCGTTCAACACCGGTGGCTCGTCCGGTGAGCCGCTGACCTTTTATTTAACGCGCGAGCGCCTCTCGCATGATGTCGCCGCCAAGTGGCGTGCCACACGTTGGTGGGACGTGGACATCGGTGATCCGGAGGTGGTGCTCTGGGGTTCGCCGATCGAGCTGGGTGCGCAGGATCGCCTCAAGGCAATTCGCGATCGATTGCTACGCTCCAAGCTCCTGCCGGCCTTCGCCATGTCCGAGTCCAACATGATGCGGTTTCTTCGGGAAATCCGCCGCATCCGCCCGCGCATGCTGTTCGGCTACCCTTCCGCTTTGGCGCTGCTGGCTACCGGGGCCGAGCGCCGGGGTATGGCCATGGACGATCTCGGTATCCGGGTCGCTTTTGTAACCGGTGAACGGCTTTATCCTGAGCAAAAAGAGCGTATCGAGGGTACTTTCGGCTGCCGCGTCGCTAACGGCTACGGAGGAAGGGATGCGGGATTCATCGCGCACGAGTGCCCGCAGGGCGGTATGCACCTGAGTGCCGAGGACATCGTGGTGGAGACTTTGGACGCGCGGGGTGCTCCGCTGCCTCCGGGCCACGCGGGGGAAATCGTGGTAACCCACATGGCCACGGGTGAATTTCCATTTATCCGTTACCGAACCGGTGATGTGGGGATTCTCGGTGTAGCCGATTGCCCTTGCGGCCGGGGGCTTCCCGTGCTGCGCGAGATTGACGGACGGACGACGGACTTCGTGGTCGCCGCTGACGGGACGATCATGCACGGACTCGCGCTTATCTATACCGTTCGCGCGTTGCCGGGAATTCACACGTTCAAGATCGTGCAGGAAAGCCGGGATTTGGTGCGGGTGTTGGTGGTCCCGGCCGGCGAGATGAGCCCGGCTATCACGGAAAAGATTCGTGCCGGTTTCCGAGCTCGGCTCGGATCTCAGGTGGATGTCAGGGTGGAGCGCGTCGAGGCGATTCCACCGGAGCGGTCTGGAAAATACCGCTATGTCGTCAGTCATATCGCTACGGCCGTGGCTGGGTAGACGAGCAAATGCAGAAGCTATCGATCCTTATCTATCACCGCGTGCTCGACGCCCCCGACCCATTGCAACCTGGTATCGTGGACCACACTGCTTTCGAACGGCAGATGTGGGGGATCTCCCGGTTTTTTCGCGTGCTACCGCTCACCGAGGCGGTAAATCGGCTGCATGATGGCACCTTGCCGCACCGGGCGGTCTGCGTCACCTTCGATGACGGCTATCGCGACAACGTCGATATAGCGTTGCCAATACTCCGCAAGCATGGCGTCCACGCCACCTTTTTCATTGCCACAGGCTTTCTTGACGGTAGCTGCATGTGGAACGACCGGGTCATCGAAACCGTTCGCAATCTAAACGGCGATAGTGTCGATTTAACGGGGTTTACGGGCAAGCGCTTCGATCTGCCGGTCGATCTTTGTGCCCGCGGCTCGGTTCTCCAGGCCATGCTGCGTGCGATCAAGCACTTGCCTTTCGAGCAGAGAGAGGCTGCTGTCACGTTTATCGAGGGGCATCTCGGCCGTACGGTAACCGGCCTGATGATGCAGGAGGTCGATGTACGTGCATTGATTCAGGCTGGAATGGACATCGGCGCTCATACCGTCAACCATCCCATTCTAAGTCGGTTGCCTGTGGCGGAGGCCCGACAGGAGATCGCGACGAGTAAGCAAACGCTGGAATCCATAACCGGGCGTCCGGTACATTTGTTTGCTTATCCGAACGGCAATCCGGGAGTTGATTATGGCGAAGCGCATGTTGCCATGGTGCGAGAGATCGGGTTCGAAGCCGCCGTAAGCACTGCCTGGGGCTGCGCCAGCATGGGTAGTGATCGGTATCAACTGCCGCGTTTCACACCCTGGGATCGATCGCTGCCGCGCTATCTGGCACGGCTGGCGTTGATGCGGCTGCGGTCTGCGGCGACGGCCGGCCGCTCGGCACCAGCGCAGACCTTCGACCCAAACGTCGGGGGGCACTGAAAGGTATAACTTTGATCCAGGAAAGGCATTATTATTTCGCGTCCGCCTTGGCGGGTTGCCATGCGTTCTTAGATTTAAGTTTGTTTTTCAGGCCCGGCAGGGGGTGGCCGAGCGCGTAGGCTTTATGTGCTGCGTCGTTTGCTTCCTTTAGGTGGCCTAACGCAACCAAGGCGAGGCCGAGGTTGTAGTGCGCCTCGGCCGAGCGTGGATCCCGCTTGATCGCTTTTTTGTATTCGGCCACGGCCTCCTCGGTTTTACCCAGGCGGTGCAGGTAGACACCGTAGATCAGGTACGTTTGGCCGTGCTGAGGGTAAGAATTAATGGCCTTTTCGAAGAAGGGCTTGGCCGCCATTTCGTTCCCCGGCCATTGCAGCGCAATTTCCATAGCCAACTTGAGTGCATCCGGGTTATTCGGAAAGTAAGCTAGCATGAACCGAGCATCAGCCATAGCATAAGCGTATCGGCCATGCTGCAATTTGTCTCGGCCAGGTTCGAGGTGATATTTCTCGACATTCGTTAACAAACCGCCTGGGGCATCGTGTCCATAGTAGTCATGACCCTTGGCGGCGCCGAGCACAGGCATCGCACCAAGCACCAAGGTCAACCAAAGGATAAATCGTATGCCCTGATTCGGCCACTGACGCGCCATAATTTTTTCCAAATTGAACTTTAACGAGTCTATGAGGATATAACAGAGCTAATGGGCTGGGAAGTTGGGCGAGTGTCCACATTTTCTTGACTTTCATGTGAGGCCGTTGGCTTTCGAGAGTGGTGAATTCGTCCTCTGCACTCTCCGGTGTGCGCCCGGTTGCCTAGAGAGAAGAGGTGAAGGCCATATACACATTTTCTGACATGGCGACTTCAATGCCTATAAAACAATGGGTTCCGCGCTCTGTAAAGCAGGCCGTCAAGCGCAGGATCAGCGACTGGCGGTTCAAGCGTGCCTTCACGGCGTTTCGTTGTGATCCACGGCGTGCGCTGTCCAATCGTGATCTGCTCGGCGAGCTACGGCGGGGATGGGGTAACGAAGGGTGGGCCGCAGACACGGAATACCTCGAGGCCGTATTGGAACGGGCACTTGCCCTGCGAGGACCGGTGCTGGAGTGCGGAAGCGGCTTATCGACTCTGCTCTTGGGTGCCATCGTCGAGCGCAATGGCGCGGAGCTATGGACGCTGGAACACCACTCGGGCTGGCACGACTGGGTAAGAAAGCAGCTGAATCGTTACGGTCTGCGCAGCACGCATTTGATCCTTGCTCCGCTCCAGGACTATGGCGAATTTTCCTGGTATTGCCCGCCGCTCGACGACATGCCGGGGGAATTCACGCTGGTCGTTTGCGACGGCCCGCCCGGCGATACACCAGGCGGGCGATATGGCCTGCTGCCCGTGATGCGGCAGCGCTTGGCCGCGGCCGCCGAAATCCTGCTGGACGATACCGCAAGGCTGGCCGAAGCCCAGATCGCAAGGCGCTGGGGGCAGGAAAGCAACGCCAGCGTTACCTTTCTCGGCCGTGACAATGGCTTCGCGTCCATCCAGCTGAACAGTTGAGATGATCGGCGAGCTGCATGTATCTCCATGGTTATCGGCGCGCGAAGCGCGCTTTAATGGCTTCGACTGCGGAGTGGCGTACTGCCAGGGCGATCCCCATGGGCGTCGGTCGGTAGCAGCGCAGAGTCCAGAGCATTTCCATGCCGGTCGCCCACATGCGCTTCTGCGGCGTATCCGGGCCGAGCAAGTCGAACCGGCGGATACCGGTTTCCTGAAACAACTCACGCAGAATAGCGAGCTGAAGCATCTGTCCCGGCGCATGGCGAGCGAATTCCGGATCGAATCCGATCTTGAGGCTGCGCAGCGCATCCCCGTCGACGATGCAAAGCTGGAAAGCCGCCGTACGCCCCTCGATTTGCCATAGATAGAGCCGCACCAGCCCCCGCGCGGCGAGTTTGGGGACGACCGCGGTGTAGAACGCCAACGCGGGCGCGTCCTCCCGGATGGCGCTGCCGGCCGCGCCTTTCCAACCGGAGGCCTCGACCTCCAGCGCGGTCGGGAAATAGCGCTCTACCGTCTCGGCAGTCCGGCATTCAGCAAGCTCGAAACCGATTTCGAAAGCCCGCCGTTGGCGGCGCCGCCATTCCTGGCGCGTCTTGCTGCTGCGACTGGCGAAATAGCCCTCCCAGTCGCCGTCACACGCAATGTAAGGTGCGATTTCGCACGGCACGCGCTGCAATATCAACCCGCCCCGGTCGTGCGCGGCGTGCTGCAGCAGCTCCGCCTCTTCAGCCAGAAACGGGAAAACCGCATAGGAGGTATGCAATTGACGCATCGCCGCCGCTACTGTTGTCAATGGCACGCCAGGGAGGTCGAAGCGCGGGGTATGGGCGTTGGCCGGCGCCTGTAGGGTCCGGACGGAGAGTGGCCCGAGCCGGGTAGCGGTCAGTGTATAGGGAAACGATGGGCCGTTTTCCCAGCGCCCGCCGCAAACGGGCGCAAACGCGGCCAGCCAGGCATCGAGCCATCCAGCTTCGGCGAAAACATTCGATGAGTTTGTTGGCCGATTCGACGCGCTCGTATCGGTTTTCGAGCCAGTTTGTCCAGTCCGCTTCTGCTGCACTTTCGCTACTCAAATCGTGCAAAGGTTGCCATTATAGGCGCTCAGCGGCATTTATACTGTCTGCAAGTTGAGTTGGCCGCAGGCGCGGGTACTTTTGTTTGCTTTAAAAAGGGCGTTGTTCAAGCCCGCCGTAGGGGGGCGAGGCGATATATTTTTAGGACACTTCGCCCGCTCGTCCGAACCATATCATTCCAATAACAAGGACAGCCCGTTGGCCGTAAACGCGTTGAGAGCACAGGTTCTGCAAGGGCTCGGTTGGGTCGGTGGAACCCGCCTTATCGGCCAGGTCATCACCTGGGCGACGACTATTCTCGTCATTCGCCTGCTCGAGCCGTCCGCTTACGGCTTGATGGGGATGGCGACCATTTTTACTCAGTTCCTAATGCTTCTCTCGGAGGCCGGGCTCAGACCGGCCGTCATTCAGGCGCGAGAGTTGGCAGCAGAGGATATCCGCAATGTGCAAGGAATGGTCCTTTTGATCAGTGCGGGCTTGGCCGCAGCGCTGTCACTAAGCGCACCGTTGATTGCGGGGTTTTTCGACGAGCCGCAGCTAACCGGCATCCTGTACGCCTTGTCCATGCAGTTCCTGCTCGTCGGCTTGTTCGTCGTGCCCGAGGCGTTGCTGGAACGCGGCATGAAGTATCGCGGCTGGTCGCTGGTGAATCTGGCCGCGCTTGTCACGGGTGGGTTCAGCACGTTGGGTTTCGCCTACGCCGGGCAGGGCGTGTGGTCGCTGGTTTGGGGCTCGCTCGCTAACTTAGTCACCCGTGCCATTGGCATCAATTTGATTGCACGCCAATCTTTGCGGCCCGGTTTTCAATTGCGGCGCATCGTTCCCCTCATCCGTTTCGGGGGCTATGTGACGACGTTCCGGCTGCTTTGGTTCTTCTATGAACAAGCGGATTTTCTGATAGTCGGCAAGGTGCTCGGCAAGGACGCGCTGGGGTTCTACAATGTCTCCTATCAGCTCGCCTCGATGCCCATGCAGCGTACCTTCGGGATTCTCAACCGGATAGCCTTGCCGGCTTTCTCGAGGGTACAGAAAGACCCTGAATTGGCGGCGCGGCACTACCTGAAGAGTGTTCGCTTGGTCAGCTTCATCGGCGTGCCGGTGTTATGGGGTATCGCCGCCGTGGCGCCCTTGGGCGTACCGCTGGTGCTCGGCGAGCAATGGCATGCGGCCATCCTGCCGCTGCAGATCATCGCTTTGATGATTCCTCTGCGAATGACCAACAATCTACTGTCACCCGCACTTTCAGGCTTCGGTCGTGTGGACATCGGGCTGCAAATCATGGTGCGCACGGCAGTCGTAATGCCCTGCGCATTTCTGATTGGAACCTACTGGGGCATCGTCGGCGTGAGCTTGGCGTGGGCTATTGTCTGGCCCGCCGTTTTTTTCATCAATCTGGGAGATTCCTTGCCGATTCTGCGCCTGCACCGGCGCGATCTTCTGCAGGCCATCAGCCGATCCTGGTTGGTGGGGTTCGGTATGCTGGCGGCAATTGCCGCCACTGCACTAATTCTGCCGGTAGTAATAAATCCGTGGCTTCGCCTGGCGTTGCTGATCCTGGTCGGCGCCTCGGTATACGTGGGTGCTTCCATGATGATAAACCGCAGCTCGCTGCTGGAACTGCTGGACCTCGTGAGGCGAAAGTAATAAAGAGGGTAGATTCGCTGCGGCTCGGTTTCGTCGGCGATATCAATCTCGGCGGCGCGCTCCGGCAAGGCATTGCCACCGAGGGAACCGCGTTTCCCTTCGCGCTAGTCCGTCCGGCCCTGATCGGACACGATCTTTTGTTCGGCAATCTGGAGTGTTGCGCGTTGCCGGAGGACGCCCTTGCCCGTGCTCCTTGTCCCGCCATGACGGCGGCGACCTCCCATTTGGCGGTGCTGACAGAGGCCGGCATCAGGGTGGTCAGCCTAGCCAACAACCACGTCATGGATGCCGGGGTCGAGGGCCTCAACGCCATGTTGACTCAACTGGCTTACCTGGGGATCTCGACCGTAGGGGCGGGAACCGAGGTGAACAGCGCTGTTCACCCACTGGTGACGACGGTCGGTGGTCGCCGTCTCGGCTTCATCGCCGCCTGCGATCATTCGCCGTCCTGGGCGCGGCGCGGACGGCCAGGCATTGCTCCGCTCGATTGGCGGAGACTGCGTGCGCAGGTGACGGCGCTGGCCGCGGAGACCGATCTGGTCATCGCCACCCTGCACGCCGATGTCGAGTTCTCTCCGGTTCCCTCGCCCTGGCGGGTCCGCGAGGCGCGCCGTCTGGTGGAGGCAGGGGCGCATCTGGTAATCCAGCATCACCCGCACGTCAGTCAGGGTGTCGAATATCATCAGAAAGGCCTGATTGCCTACTCGCTGGGGAATTTCGTCTTCGAGCTGGAAGGTAACAGCTATCAGCAACGTCATCCGCAAACCAAGGACAGTTTCATCCTTACGGTAGAGGCAGACTTCGGGCAAGGAGGGCAACCGGATCTCTCCTGGCAAGCGACACCGGTAACGATCGGAGCGGACCATCGACCGTCCCCTGTAGTGGACGCCGCCCAGCCAGAGCGTATCCGCGAACTCGAGAGACTCTGTGCGCTGTTGGGGGACACCAGACAATTACGGCGTGAGTGGAAGGGGCGCTGCTTGGCTGAGCTGTGGCGCACGCTATACGCTGTGTACTATACCGGGCGGCGGGGAAATCACCGAGCGGCGCTACGCGGATTGCTGGATGCGGTTCGCCGGCCGGAGGAACGGCGCTATCTGTGGGGCGCGCTTAGCGGCGGCCGTTTCTAGTGTGTACGACAACGAACGCAAATATCGAGACACTGAATGCTCCAAATTTCAGGCTTCGTTCACCTTGACCGCGATGTCTGTGTCGCCCTCCCGCCATCGGAGCAGCACGTAACGACGGATCAGTGCCATATCCGCCAGTTTTGGGGAAGCGTGACGATTCGCACCGATGCCAGCCATCGGATTTCCAGCCACGGCAACCGGATCGCGGTCCATGATGGCCGCTTATCCGGGAAGGCCTTGCAAGGGAAGGCTGCGGGCAACGGTGCTTTTCTTATTCTCGAATATCCCGACGGCCCTCGTGCACCTTTCGTCATCCATACGGACCGGTTGGGCACCATCCCCGTTTATTACGGCCGCCGGCACGGTCAGTTGATTTTCGCCTCGCGCTTGCCCGTGCTCATTGAGGCCGGGTTCGACAGCCCGGATCCGATCGGCGCGGTGCAGATGATGCTTTGCGGCTACCCGCTGGGCTCCCGCAGCCTTCTGGAGGGCGTAAGTCTGGCGCCGCCCGCCTCCGAACTGCGCATCCACCCAAGCGGCTCGGTGACGACTGAACGCTATTGGCGACCAATGCCGAACCCGGACGAGGGCCCTGTTCCTGCGGAATTGGCTGACGAACTGCTGGATCGGTTTAAAGCGGCGCATCACAGGGCGATTCCGGACGGCAACGGGTTGGCGATACCGGTCACCGGCGGCCTTGACTCGCGCATCAATCTTGCATTGCGCGGCGATCGCCTCTCATCCGCTTTCCTTTTTCATATCGGCCTGCCTGGCGATCCGGAGGGTCCGATTGCGCGACATATTGCCAGCGTTCTCGGCTTGTCAATGACCGAGCTGAAACTCAAGCCCGAAACGCTCGGCGCCGAGTGGGGACGGTTCGCCGAGGCCGAGACCGGTGAGCTGAGCGCCGAGCAGATCTGGCTAGGCAGCGTCGGCGCCTTCGTGCACCACAATGCGCCAGGGCGAACTTTGCTGGACGGGTATCTCCAGGATGCGTTACTCAACCCCAGGCTCGTCACCGAACGAGCGCAGGAGCAGCGCGATAACGCCATTCGGCTGGCGCGCCTGCGTTGGGGAGCTATCGGGAAAAGTAGCGACGATCCGTTGCTGGCGCAGGTGCTAGACAGCATCGACGCGGCGTTCGGGCTGTCGAGCGCGCCGTCGTCTCTGGCCTCAAGCCAGCGTTTTTACCTCGAGAATCGATCCCGTCGGTTCGTATTCGGCGCCGCCCGGCTGGCTCAAAACCACATCGCGGTCGCGACTCCGGCGCTGGATAGCGAGCTCATGGACTACGCGCTGGCATTGCCCTGGAGCGCCCGCCGCAACGGGCCACTGTATCGCGCTTTGATCATTCGGCTTGCTCCCGATTTGGCCGAGATCGCCTATGACAAAACCGGCCGCCCACTCAAGCACGGACTGCGCGTCACAAGGCGGCGTCATCTGGCGAAAAGCCTCTACCGTGGACTCGATCGCTTCTGGCCAACCCGGCCGCTGCTGCGTCCTGCTCCGTCACCCATGCGTTTGCTTCTGGGCGGGCGGGAAACGGCAGCCCGGGTGAGCGACCTGCTGAATGAGTCGGAGTGGGTGGCCACGCTGATAGGTACCGCGAGCGGTGATATGCTGAATCGTTTCCTTGAACGCAAGCGCCCGGATCCCGGCATGCCGTTGCTCGCTTTGATGACTCTGGCACAATTGGAGCACTGCCGATCATCCGTGTCGAGATCCGTGCGAGCGTAGTCAGATCGCTCGTTAACCGTTGCAAACGGAGCTCACATGGCACGCGTTCCCGATCGTCATCTCGCGAATAAAATCGCCATTCACATCGGTGCCGGCAAGCTCCAGCCATTGCTCGACCGGCAGAATTGCAGCAAGCTGCGGACTGCAACACGAACATTGCCGCAAGGCGGAATCGGCGTCGTTGGTGGCGCTGTATTGCCGGAAACTGGCAGCTTTCTCGTCTTCACGGGTGTGCCGATAAGGGCGCCGGATACGCTGGAGCGACGAAACAGCGCTGAGACGATCGAGGCGCTGTCCTCGCTCGATGGCGCTTTCGTCGCCATTCACTGGGACGAGACCGTGAACACTCTGACGTTCGTCACAGATCGTCTCGGGCTGCAACCGGCCTACTATCGCCGTGAGGAAGGCGCGTTTACCGTCGTTTCGGATACCCGTGCGCTCCCGGCGCAGCCGGACCTGGCGGGTTGGGGCGGTTTTTTTGCTCTCGGACATACTATTGCTGACCGCACCCTGGCTAAGGGATTGCGGCGGCTGCCACCCGCTAGCATCATTCGCTACCGACCCGCGGACGACCACCTGACCATCGATCGATACTGGGAGTGGCCGTCACCGACCAATAGCTGGCGCACGTTCGACTTCGTAGAAGCCCTGGTGGATGACATTAAACACTATGAGTGCTATGCGCCGGCGGGTAGTACGTTGCTATTGAGCGGCGGGCTGGATTCACGACTCCTGCTGGGTGCGTTGGTCCTGGCCAAACAGGACGTCCAAGCACTGGTGGTGGGCCATCCGGGCGAATTGAGTGGCGCGGACAGCCGGTATGCCGTCCGTGCCGCCGAGGCCATGGGTGTTCGCTATCGGCAGATCACGGTAAGCGAGCCGTTCTTTTCGCGCCGTCCATACCTTCGTTATCTGGAGGCGATGGACGCGGCTTTCCCCACTCTGGATCTGTTCATCCCGCGCGTTGCCAGCGTTTTACCCGACGAGCCGGTCTGGGATGGGCTCATGCCGGATTACCTCTTCTCGGCACATCAACAACCTCAAGGCGCATTTACAGGGTATTGGCGTCAGGAAGTTCGAAAGCCTGGTAGCTTGCAATGGCAAGCCGTGCGAGTGCTGTTTCACGAAGACATCGCCGAGGCCATGTGGCAGGAATTTCAGGACGATTATTCGATGGAATCGAAACGCTGGCCGCAGGATGAGTTCGGAGTGGCGCGTTTCAGGCTCAATAATCGCGGACGAAACCGCCCCGCAATGAATCCCCTCAAGGTGTACGCGACTCGTACGCTCCCGTTCATCCCAGGAACGTCTGCGGAGATGCTTTCCCACGCCGCCGGTCTGCCTGCCGAAGAGCGCCGGGACGCTCGATTCCACATGCGTTTGCTGCGCCGTATCGGAGCGCGCGCGCTGGCCGCACCGCTCATTTCAGGCGGCACCCCGGTTCGCCGCTCCAGGGTCGATCTGGCGTATTGGCGGGCGCGCTTTCAGGAAGAGGCCGCCGAGAGGCTGCCAAGCCGGTTACGGCGCCGGCCGTACCGCGCCTCGCTGAGCGCATTCATCGGTGACTGGCTCATCGAGCCCCACGATGAACGCTGGATTCGTCCAGCGGCTCTGAAGGAACCACCGAGCGCCTCCCCTTCGCAGGCGATGATATGGAAGCTATTCTTCTACTGGAAAGCATGGGAGTGGACGCACAGCGGTACTCTGTTCGAGCGTTTGGCACCGCGAGCGGTGGACTGAGAAGATCCCTGCGCGATTTTCACAATACGTTACCCCGTCCGTTAAGGCACCATAAAATGATAAAACGAGTTCTACGCGCTCTCCGGTGCTCATTCGCTGCGAGAGTGGTCCCGCGCCCTGCTACTATTAAAGCTTCGTTCGTTCTCGCGCTGGCTCTGGTCTTCGGCCCGGCCGCGTTGGCAAATCACCCGTTCGCCGCGCATATCACCGATGATCCCTCCATCAACGGGATGGGCTGGAGTCACGCGTTCGCCATCCGCTCGCCCGCCAGCTCCGCGTGGCTGTACATGCCGTTGATGGGTCATAACCACACGCCGGGCTCGGATAATTCCGTGCGAGTCTACGATCCGAGCACGGACCGATGGACTTATTGGCAAAAGGATTTGCATGAGCAGTTGACCAAAGCGGAGTGGTTCGCCGGCCGGTCGACTTCGCCGCCATCAGCGTCCGGGCGCAACAACTACATTGGTTTTTATCTTCCCTGGGAAGGCCGGCACGGCCAACTGTGGATCGCTGCACCTGGGGACACTTTGGCCAGTAACCATGGCATCTACGACATTGCGAAGAAACGGTGGATTCACCTGGTGCCGAATGACCGGAAGCGGCAGTTCGCGCCAATCACATATACGAACGAAGCGGCTTACAAGTTCGTGAATGGATGGAATTATGCGGACGTCGTCTGCGAGGAGCACCGGACGCTCGTGCGCTACGGCGGTAAGAATGAGGGCATCCTCATCGTTGTAAGGCCGGATGAGAAACGTCCGGGGCACTATTTGGCAACGGGCTACCGTCAGCAGCGGCCCGGGCGAAGGAACAACATTCGTGACTCCGGTATCTGTGTGGGTGGCGATGTTTACATCTTCGGCGGCGCGAAGAACTGGAAGGGCAAGCCACTGCGTGAAGTCTGGAAGCTGAATGTGAAAACGCTCGAATGGAGCTCGCTACCGCCCACACCGGTGCCGATTCCCGCCATGGCGGCGGTCACTTACGACCCCCACAGGGGCAGCGCCGTCATCGTGTTCGGTGACAATACCAAGCGGGTCGGTGCGTACAATCTGAAATCCGGTGCGTATGACGACTTGACTGATGTGCTGAAGCTGCCCAGCGCCCAAAACATAACGGGCACCTACCTGCCGGGCACGGGCCATCTGTACCGGGGAGGGGTTTGGGGCAATGCAGGATGGGAAAGCGCCCGCCAGATATGGTGCATCTCGGTGGACGCGGGTGACACCTGTGGCCGGGGTGAACATGGTGAGCAATAAGGCCAAGTACCTTGCGATCGATGCACCTCCGCAAGCCAAGGAGTGTCTCAGTGTCACTGCCGAGGCCCGGCGGAACTCAAGAGCGTTGCATGGCCTGCATAGGCAACTGGTCAGACAACGCAATCGTCGGTCCTTCACGATCGCTTCTGGAGCGATTATTGCTCGGGGAGTCCGTCCTCTGACAAGCTTCGTGCGTGCGTGGCGATCGACTCGAACCTACGGTCCGGACGTTGCCCGGTTCGCCGGTGTGCCAATGTGGCGGCAACTTCTGCACCAGTGGCTGATCGCAGTGCGCTTCAGATTCAGCTCCGATGCCTATTATCGGTACAGGCTATATCGCCTCCGTAACCTGGCCGACGCCGAGTTATTCTTTCCGCTCAATGTGAACATGGCGCTGCGAAGCCACCTTTATCAACGGCTCAACGCGGACACGTCCCGTCTCGTCGACAAGCGGATCTTCCATCGGGTTTGCACCGCGCACCAGCTACCTGTTGCCGAGATTGTTGCGGAGTTCACGGACGGCTGCGCGCGCGCGTGGCCAGACGGCGGCGAGGTGATCTTGCCTCGATATGATCTTTTCAGCAAACCGGCCGCTTCCCTCTGCGGCGAAGGAGTAGCGCGGTGGGTGTGGCAGGAAAGCGGTCATTTTCGAGGCGAGCAGGCGCAGATGCTGTCCGCGGATGAATTGTGTGGTCATCTCAGGGCACTTTCCCATTCCGAAGGCTCATATCTACTCCAGCCGCGATTGACGAATCATCCGGCCATCGCTTCGCTCAGCCCGGGTGCGCTCTGTACGGCACGGATTGTTACCTGCCGGGAGGTTGATGGACAGCCCGAGCATATGCTGTCGGTTTTCCGGATGCCTCCCGAATCAGACGACGCTCCGGCCGACAATTTCGCACTGGGCGGTTTCGCAAGCCCCATAGACGGGGCCACCGGCAGTTTACGTGATGCGGTACGTAAAGACCTGCGCTACGCTGCTGTCGATTACCCTGAGTCCCTCCATTCGGGGCGGCCCTTTGCCAGTTATCGTCTACCGCAATGGGATTCGGCGCTTGAGCTATGTTTACGGGCGCATGGGGTATTCTCGGAATTCCCCTCCGTGGGCTGGGATGTTGCGTTCACTCCGGCCGGTCCGCTTCTTCTCGAAGGCAATCACGACTGGGATGTCGTGCTGGCGCAGCAAGCCGGTGCGCGCCCCTTGGGGCGGACGAAGTTCATCGATAGCTATTATTCGTTTTATGGACTGGCAGCGCCTGTCCATAACCGGCCACTTTAGTATGACTGACCAACCCGCGCGGCGAATCATGATCACCGAATGATCCAGTAACTGCGATCGGGTTTGTTCCACGCACCGTCATTACCGCCGATGATGACAAGGGCACGGTGAGCCGGGTCTGACACGAGATGATTTCCATACACTGCTTCGTCCTGGTTCGGCAGGGCGACTCGCTCGAATCCACCATCGATTTTATGAAGCCAGATAACACCCTTGTCATAAATTCGATAAAGCGCGAGCCGTTTGCGTGCCGGCCACCAGGCAAGCGCGACCGATTCGTAACTGCGTGAATTACGCCTTGCCGGAAACGGGAGCGGTGCGGCCGTATGCAATGTGTCATGATCGAGATCCATGTAGACGAGCTCTCCGTTTTTTCCGGCCATCTCGTCGACCATGTACCAGCGGCGCCCCACAAGATTCTGGCTGCCTTGCGCGCTCCATAGGTAGTGCCCTTTCAGTCCCGGCAGTAGGCGCCATTCTCCCTGTTTGAATTGTACGATTTGTCCGTGAGCCTTGATCGCCAGAAAGCGTTCGTTCGCACGATCCCATACCCCATACTTGATTTGGCCGAAGGGCCCGCCCAAGGTGCGCTCCGGATTGGGTGGCATCTGAGGCGGGATATCGTATTCGCCGGCCCAATTCATGACATAGGCATGCTTGATTTGCCCAGACCGCGCTGAGCTGCAAGCCTTGGAGTTGTTCAAATCATAGTTTCCGCCAGCGATCAGGAAGCGATTTTTGCCCAGATAGGCAAAGCCCGCCTGACATCGGCCCCGCGTCCATACAGCTTCGGCATTCGGCGGGCAGTAGCTCGACTCAAGCCGCCAGTCATTGGCGGCGAAATCGACGGACCAGATTTCGCGCCGGTATGAGGCACCGACTGGCTTACCCACGTAATCGCCCCCATACACGAACACGCGCCCGGCGGGGCCCGGCTCGAAAGAGACATGTTTCATTTGTCCTGCGGGCCCATTGCCTGGCTTGGGCAACGGCATGCGTTCGACGGTGAGCTCTGGTGTTTGAGCCCTCAGCTCCATCGGAGCTATCACTAAAATGGCCAGCAGAGCCAATGCGTTCAGCAGGCAATTCAATCTTATGCGGACCACAGTACCCTCCGCAGTGCCGGAGATGACCGGCTCGAAAAGTCATTTTTTGTATCCACGGGTCCGGCTGAGAGCGTTTGCTGCCGGGAATATTCAACCGCTCTAGGGCCGCAGCGCTCGATCAGGCGCGCTTGAGAATGTGTCGGGATCCAGATCAGATCGAGTGTAACCTTGCTGCATTGCGCCGAAGACGGATCTCATACAAGTATCGCCAATTCTTACCCGTGACGTAAAAAGAACCAGTTCTTTCGCTGTAAGCAATGCCATTCAACACGAAGTGACGATTGTCAGCTTCAGCGTGCCGTCTCAGGTGCCGGCAGTTAAATAGGCATTTGACTCGTCCCGTTTCCGAGTTGATCATCGCGATGTCATCTTGATACCAAATATTCGCATATATATAGCCATTTGCATACTCAATATCATTCAAATGGCGAAGGGGCAGTCTCCATATATGAGCGCGAATTGATTTTTTAGGTCTGAATGTGGAGTCGAGATAAGTTAAAGTGGAGCTACCGTTGCTCATCCAGAAGCCACAATCTTCACCAGAAGAAAGCCCCCAGCCTTCTCCATGATATTTCCATGGCGTGGCTATTTCCAGTTCAGGGATTAAAAACCGATTCGCTTTTCCATCCTTCCAGCTAAGTTGAACGATCACCCCGTCTCCAATCGCAATTCCCTCTGCCCATATCTCAGAAATATCAACAATTTTAATAACCTTGCCATTGGTGATATCGATGCGCCTCAGTGAAGACTGATTTTTGAGGCCCGTGCTTTCGTATAAAAATCCGTCATGGAATGCCAGTCCTTGTGTATACGACCTAGAGTCATGTGGAAGTGCGCGAAGAACCTCAACAGGGAATCGGCGCACCAAATTGCGCTGCGTGAAATAATATGCTCTCTGAATGTGTTTGCGGATTCGCATGACGTACTACGCACGAGCAACTGATTTTCGTTTGAGATAACGTCGTATTTTAGACTTGACTTGGTATCGTTCTGCAATGATACCAATCTTTTCGATAAGCTTATTGCAGGCAGCGACAACGCGAAACAGAATTCGCCAGCGCAGGGTGGCGGGCGCTAAAAAATAATTACGCTCAGGTCGAGAATAATCGGACAACCGCTTCTTGTTGGAATTATCTCCATACATAAAATCGAATGTCTTCACGTTGGCAACCGTATTGATAAGATCTTCTACAACAAACATATGCAGTATATTGCCAATCGAATATTCTGTCCAAGCTGGATCAAAACCAATCTCAACGGATTCATAGTTTCCGTTGTACAAATAGCCGAGCATGAACGCAACAGGCGTATCATCGCAATACATAATGTAGCTTCGCAACCAGCTCTTGCTTGCTGAAAACTTAAGATGAGTGGCGCGCTCTTCAGTGTCTTTAACACCCATTTCGAGCAGATGCCATTGGTAGGTTTTCCTGGATACTTGTTCAGCATCGACAAGGAAAGCAGGAACGTCGGCTATTGATGTAAAAACCTGATATGATACTTTGTCTTTAGCCTGAGCATATAAGCGTCGTTTTTGTCTTCTTAAGTCTTGACGCGTCTTGCTTCCCAAGGAAGCCATGTATTTGTCAAATGTGTCCGGTAGGGTAATGAAACGGCGTTCATATTTTAAACCCCTTGGCGCTATTAGTACGGGGTCATTTTTTTCAAAGAGGCGACGTGCAATCGAACCATTGAGCTCCATACCTACCACAATAAGAAGCTCCCGGTCGGAAAAATCAGCCATCATTGTCTTTAATAACGTCGCAATCAAACCGCCCGGATTCGGATGTGCTGGATCCAGCAATGGCCCTCGGGTCAATACATTGGTGTGGGTGCGATAGGAGAAAAGGGTATGCCCCAGAAGTTCAACCGTTAACGCGCCTGGGTGGCCGAATAAAGGGGCATATCCGACTATATTTCCAGACGGATCCAGGTTTATGTATAACTGGACGCGTTTGCTGTCGTCTTTAACACGTAAAGTGAGCCATTCTAGATGATGTTCGATGCTTGATTCCGGGTGAGTCTCGACGAACTTATTAATGCGCTCCCTTAAGTCGTTATTGTTTATAATTTTCGACGAGGAATAGGAGTGCCATTGATATTCTGCATTGTTCATTTGGTGGATTTTATGAGAAGGTAAATAGTATGAGTGTATTTTCTTGGCAATTAGGGGCTGCATTAGCTGCTTAAGGCCCTAGGCGGGCACACCTCGAACTTTTCGCATCCAGCTACGTACACGCATTTTCACACCTAACCTATCAAGGGCGTATCCGAGGGTTGCGGAAAGTGCCTCTATCGTTTCTCGAGACACAATCACAGCAACGTTGGATAGGGTAGGACGCAGCAAGACAACGGTTTCGAAGTCCTCGCTGTCCGTGGCGTAGAAGGACTTGTGGCTGCCTTTGCCGGCCCCCTCGGTGAAGTCGAAGGCCCGAACGTCCTTTCGCGCGAACAAATTCTCAAGGACACGCATCAATAGCACAGTGCCTGGCGAAAGGCTGGCGAAATCCGGCCGGTAACCGACGAACTCGTACTCGGCAACGCCGTTGCGAATAGGGCAATAGAGATAGGCCACCGGTTCGTCGCCGACGAAAAGCACGTACCCTTCAGCCCGACCTGCGGCCATGGCCTCCGCCATTTTACGTTTGCTCGCCTCATCGGTTGGCAGGCCGGCGTCGAACATGATCTCCTGATAAGTTGATCGGGACACAGCGCTCGCGGTTTGGTGGAAAGCGGGAAACTCGGATTTCGCATAGCTTCGAAAGCTAACGGTCGCGCCGGTGTCGCGTTCGATGCGTCGAAGCTTCCGCCGTAATCCGGACCGGGTTCTGGGCGAGAAACGCTGCAGATACTCTGCGAAGGTTCCATCGAGGCGAATGAAATAACGGGGCCCTCGCTGTATCGTCCAGAGCAGCGCTCCGTTCGCGAACGACGCCGGCCACCGTCGTTTTGATGCCCTCTCGGCACGCCGCACCAGCATGAGCCCATCGACAGCAGTCGGCAGATCGCATAATCGCAGCCACTCGCTCGGATCGTCTCTATCCAGCACACCGCTGCGCCGTACGGCCAGGTTCCGCAACGGAGTTGCTAGTGTCCATTCCCCCAGGCGGATGGGCAGTCCGATTTCCCGGATTTGACTTGCGCCACCACTCATCGGCTCCTCCGGAGCAGTTGCTCGACATAGCGTCGCGCGGCGGCTTGGTGCGGGACGCGAAGAGTGGCGGCGGCGCTCGAAGCTATGCCAGCGTTGATCCGGGGCAGACTCTCCGTCGTTGCAGTTGGGAGTCGGTCGCGATGGCGAGAGAGGTAGTGGCATAATCCCAGAAAACGCTGCAACGCCACGGTATCGACCCGCTGGCGGCGGGCGTCCAGCAACTCGGCGCTGTGGGACAATATGGAGACGACCGCACGCCCCTGGCGCGAACAGCTATCGAGGATCGCCTTGATTTCCGCGGTCCCGCTGCTGCCCACTTGCAATGGGCGCAACCGCCGTGTGAAATCCTCATAGGTCGTCAGGGGCACCTCGATCACATTTTCCTCGGTCATCGACAGATCGTGCGGGATCGCGGGATCGATCGGTCCGTGTGGCCCCGCCGCGTTCTGGCTGAAATCGGCTGTGATGCCACTCGCCCGCGCCGCCGTGAGCGTCCTTCGATCGGCACCGAACGAACCTGCCCGGAAGGCGCTGATTTCACCCGCTCCGGCCTCTTGGAGCCAGCGTTTACCAAGCGCGATCAAGCGTTGTTGCTCGGTCTGGTCCAGCGCTTTGAGGGCAAGCCGGTGCGGACCCGGCAGCTCGGGATGTCCGGCGCGGCCCAGCCACTCCGGATGCAGGTGGAGTTGCACCTCCTGGCCTGCCGCGCGAATCATGCCCACGATCTCCCCTAGAGCGTCACGTCCGAGTACAGAGGCGAACAGCGGTTCCACGAAGAATACCGCCTCCAAGCCGTGATCGTTCAACACCGCAAGCTGATGGGGCAATCCGTATTGGGCGGGTTTGCCGACGCCATGGATGTAGCGGCGGAAGGCATCATGCATTGCCGGCCCATCGGCCTCCCAATGAGGTGGCCATATTTCCACGTCCACAGTAATGAAGGCATGAGTGAGATGGTTCATGCGGTACCGCCTCCCATCGGGGCGGCCGAGGTGGCAAGCATCATGTCCCGCTGTTTGGAGCGTGACTCGGGGCCGCCAAGCCACGAGCTGCGCGGTTGTCTTTCAGAGGTGTCGCCGTGCAAAAGTTGGCAACGTCTCATCGCTGTCGATCGGAATATTTTTGTTCTCCAGCAACCATGCTTGAATGCCTTAATTAGCGAAACCCCAGGGAATTGGAATGCGCTAATTCTTTTTAAAAAATCTGCTTGGCGCATTGATTTCACCTAGATCGTTCGCTAAGTCGAGTCTCGGTTTGGCCGATCCGCGGTACATGTTGCCATTTGCCGGCGCGGAGTAGATCGGCGAGCAACTGCCCTGCTGCTTCTGCCAAACGGGGCCTTAAAGAAGCCTCGGTGTCTCCCGGAGCAATTGCTATCGGTGTCTGGGCAGCCACATCGCCGGTGTCGATTCCGGCGTCGACCCAATGGACCGTGATGCCTGTTTCGCTGACTCGGTTTTTCAGCGCCCCGTTGATGGGATCCGGCCCTCGGAATTCCGGCAATAGTGAGCAATGCACGTTGAAACATCCAATGCGTGGAATTTGGATGATCGGTAATCCGAGGATATGGTGAAACGTGATCATCAGGATTAGATCAGGGGTCAAGCGTCGCACGAAATCGACAGTCGGCGCAGCGTTGGGATCGCGCGTGTAGTGCGGGATGAGCCCGCTCGCGTCGCAAAATTCCTCGATCCGCGCCCAACGCCGGGAGTCGAGCAGTCCGAGCCGCCGCCCAAGGCTCTTCAGGCGTCTTTGCCAAGCGTGCTGCCACCGATTCCATCGGTAGCCTAGCGCCAAGTGCAACTCTTTGCGCCACCGACGGTCGGCCGCACGCGTGCGGCTCGCGCGCGTGGGTCTCGGGCGAGGCTGAGAAAGCACGACGCCGACAATTTGACCGAGCAGTTCGGGCGCGGACGCAGCAAGGCTTGTCAACGTCTCCGCACTTAATGGTGCCCCAGCACAGCTGAAAAGCACGATTCGGGGATGCTCCAGCGGGTATCGGGCACTCATTGCATCGATAACGCTCGCGCGTGTTGCGAAGCCAGCTCGTTCAGAACGCCGGCGAGCCGGGCCGACAGGTGCTCTCGGCTGTAGGCTTTGATCGCCGGATTCGCGCTACTCGCCGGCGCATGCGCCTTGTGCTCACGAAAGGCGCGGCCAAGGAAGGCGGCGATTGCATCGGGATCATCCGGGCGAATGGGTGCACCGGCATCGAGGGCGCGGGAGCTGAGCAGTTCTGCGACGGCGCCGCCCGAAACCAACGCGAGCAACGGACGTCCTAGCCGAAGGTATTCGTAGACCTTTGCCGGAACCTGTAGGTGAGACCAAGCCCGTGTCGCCGCGGTGGACGTATTTTCGCCCAATGGTTCGCTAAGCACCACCAGCACGTCGGCCCCGGCCATCCGACGAAGCGCATCTCGGTAAGGGACGCGATCGGCGACGACCTCGGTCATCCCACCCAATTCCCGGTGCTGCAAGGCCTCCAGAAACTCCTGGCTGCGGCCGTAATTTCCGGTGCCGAGCAAGGTAAGCCGTACTCCGTCCTTCGGCAGCTCCCCCCGCTTGCGCGCTAAGCAGATGCCGTCAAGCAGAGGCAGTGGGTTACGGTTGCCGGCGGAGATCATGCCTGGGTAGAGGATTTCGAACTCTTCGTGGGTTTGTGGTTGTATATGCGCGAGATCGGCTTCGTCGTAGCCATTGGTGATGACATCGAACTTTTCACCCGGCAGATGAGGGTATCGTGTGAGAAACCAGCGGCGCATCGCCGGTGTGTTGCAGATGATCCGGTCCGCCCCCTGGAGGATGCGGCCCTCGAGCCAGCCTTCGACGCGTCGGCGCCAGTTCGGCATGGAGTCCTCAACCCAAGGGTCGCGGAAATCGGCGATCCAGGGCAGGCCGGTCCTCCGCTTGAGCCGCAACCCGACCAGATGGGCGGAGGCGGGTGGGTATGTGGTATAGATTGCCTCGGCGTTTTGTTCCCGTATGACCCGCAGCGCCCGTCTGGAAGCGGGCAGCACCCACGGCCAGTAACGGTCCGGCGTTGCAAGCGGATCCGGGTAGACGCCATTGATTCCAAACAGTTGCTTCACATCCGCTGCCCAGGGACGATGGACATGAACGCCGGCAGGAATTTGCTGGACGGATTCCGGGTCCGTTCGGACGTAAAGCCGCTCCGGGACGGATATGACTTCGGAGCGCCAGCCGAAGCGGCGCAGGTAGTCCGTGAACTTCAGCGTACGCAACACGCCCGTGCTCGTGTTGTCGGGCAGGTAATGAAAGGCCACGACGATCAGGGTCCGCTGGGGAGTGTATTCTTCCTGTGTCCGTGTTCCTGGGCCGGTACTCACCGTACGACCTCCATGTCGTCTTCCCCTTGCGTCGTCTGAAGTGGCGTGAAAAAGTCTACGCGCGTATGAGAGTGCAAAAAAGCTTCCATGGACGCTACCGCCTTCCTGTAGGCGGTGCAAGGTTATGGTTGAGTGTTCTGGGATTAGATCGCTCTCGTCGGCTGAGCGTGCCGGTTGAGCGCTACGCAGAAAAGGAGCAATTCAGTGGGCCTGCGTGATGTGGTCATCATCGCTATCATCGGCGTCCTTGCCCTTATCGCTCTCCGGCGACCTTGGATCGGTGTCCTCGGGTGGTCCTGGCTCGGCTATATGAATCCTCACAAGCTGACCTGGGCGGCTCAGCAATACCCGCTTGCCCAGGGAATCGCCGGCGCGACGATCATGGGTTTGCTGTTCACGCAGGAGCGTCGCCCGCCACCGTTGACCTTCGAAATGGTGCTCCTTTCGCTGTTGGGCTTCTGGTTCACGCTAACCACAGTTTTCGCCTGGTATCCGGACTTCGCCTGGATCCAGTGGAACACTGTATTCAAGATTTTTTTGTTCACTTTCGTGACTACGATGTTGATCTTCGGCCGTTTTCGGATTCATCTTCTTTTCGTGGTTATCGCGCTGTCGATCGGGTTCTATGGGGTCAAGGGTGGGGTTTTCTCTCTACTCACCGGCGGCAGTTTTCGGGTTTGGGGGCCGGGAAATTCATTCATCGGGGACAATAATGGCATCGGTCTGGCACTGAACATGACGTTACCGCTGGCTCTGTTGGTAGCGCGCGAGGAAACGCGGCGCTCGATTCGAATCGCGTTGTACGCCGTGTTCTGGCTTTCGGTGCCGGCGGTGATTTTTACTTATTCGCGGGGCGCTTTCCTCGGCCTGGTGATCGTGATGGGCGCTTTGTTTTGGCGCTACCGTGCGCGTATGTTCCTGTTGGCTATGGTGGGTGCGCTGGCGCTGGTGCTGGCGCAAGACTATTTGCCCGGGCGTTGGGTGCAACGGCAGCAAACCACGCTCGATTACCAGGAAGACACCTCGGCAATGCAACGGATCCAGGCGTGGGGGGTCGCCTGGAATATCGCTAAAGACCGACCGCTCCTGGGGGCCGGGTTTAATTTCGAGTTTGCCAACAACTCGGATCGCTGGCTGAGCTATGCCAATTTCCTTGGTTCCTGGGAAAATCAGACCCGAGCAGCCCATAGCATTTACTTCCAGATACTCGGTCAGCACGGCATTGCCGGCTTCATCTTCTTTATGACGCTGCTACTCGGTACGTTCTGGCGGCTGCATCGTCTAGGTCGTATGGCGTACGCGGAGGACGCGGCGTGGATTGGCCGTTATGCAAAGGCGATGGAGATATCGCTGTTGCCATATATGGTCTCCGGCGCCTTTTTGAGCTTTGCATATTTCGATATGTACTACGCTTATGTCGGAATCAGCGCGATTTTGCACCGGGAATGGCGGGAGGCCAAGGCGGCCGCGGCTACCGAGGTTTGGGAAAGAGAGGAAGCAGACGTGGCGCCGGTGGCGATGTCGGGAGCACGGGGGACGATTCATCGTCGGAATTTCTGATGCCACGATGGCCTCCAAAGGGGATGTAGGCGTGGAAAAGGGCGCTGTTGCAGTGTCTTCGTTGAGGTCGGTTGCGCATATCGCGCCGCTTCTCGGATGGGCGATCCTTAATTTCGCGGGTGCTGCGCCGGCGGCGGTGATCAAAGGTGAGCCTACAAATTACGCGCGGTTGGTGCAGACACTGCAGCCCGGTGACACCCTCCAACTGCAATCCGGCGTATATCGCTACGGTCTATCACTGCACAATCTTGGCGGGCATAGTGGGAGGCGGATCACGATTGAGGGACCTGCCCGTGGCGATCCGGCGCTGTTTCTGTCACGTCGCGGTCGCAATACGATCAGCATAAAAGACGCCAGCTACATTACGGTCCGGAATCTGATGCTCGACGGGCAGAAACTCAACGTCGACGGCGTCAAAGCCGAGGGGAGCTCCCGCTACGTTCACCACATTACGCTCGAGAATCTGACGATCACCAACCACGATACCAATCAGCAGATCGTCGGTATTTCCACTAAATGTCCCGCCTGGGGCTGGGTGGTTCGGGGTAATACGATCGATGGCGCGGGTACGGGGATGTATTTCGGTGACTCGGACGGCTCCGCGCCGTTTATCGGCGGTGTGATCGAGGAGAATGTGATCCGGAACACCATCGGCTACAACGTTGAGATCAAGCACCAGAAGCCCAGGAAGGAGGTTGCCGGTATGCCTCGGCAGCCGCAAGTAACGGTGCTGCGTTACAATGCGTTCAGCAAGGCCGGTGGAGGCGCCGAGGGCGGGCTGGCGCGCCCGAATGTGCTTCTTGGGCATCAACCACAGAAAGGAGTCGGGCGTTTCGATCACTATCTTGTATACGGCAATTTCTTTTACCAGAATCCAACCGAAGCGCTTTTTCAGGCCACCGGCCGAGTGATGCTCTACAATAATGCTTTTGTCAACACGCTCGGAGTGGGGCGGTCGATAATGATCATGCCGCACAATGGCGTGGCGCCGAAGTCCATAAATATCTTTCACAATACCGTGCTGGCCAGCGATATTGGGATCGCCGTTTGGAATGCCGATCGCCAGTTCCGGCAGCTGGTAGAAGCGAACGCGGTCTTTGCTGCCACTCCCACCACCGGTCGGATGCAGCGCCGGGCAAATATAACGGCGCCGCTCGGCAAAGCTTCGGACTACCTTCGCTCACCGCAAGCGCCATTAGGGCGTCTTGACCTCTCGCCCCGCTCCGGACAGCTGCGCGGTCAGCGGCTAGCCAACGCGTTACGCGACGCCCCGGCGGCTGATCGGGATTTTTATAATACGCCCCGGGATAAAGGGGTTGTGGGAGCCTTCGTACATTATGGCGCTGGAGAAAGTAGTCACCTCTCCTTGAGGCGTCGGTCTTCGGCCCATTGAGCGCATTCCATTGCACGCAATCCCATATTGGAGAATATAGGCAATAGCCTACGTTTCGTATTTTCGAAGTGCGGCCTGCTGATCTCAACCAGTTCGGTGCTGTCAAATCGGTTGTCTTGGTTGGAATTAGACGTGTCAAGCCGAAAAAAGCATAACGTCTCCCCTGGATTTTGGACCGCACGGAGCTGGAAAAACCGGCCTGATTCCCAGGGGGAACCGCTTGAAGACGACCACGCCGTGAAGGCGAGCAATTCACCGAGGAGCAGATTGCCTTCGTGGTAAAGCAATGGGAGTTGGGCGCGCGGGTGGCGGAGCTATGCCGGAAGAAGGGTGTCGGCGATGTCACGCTTTATAATTGGTGCAAGAAGTACAGCGGCTGAGCTCCTCGGGGCTCAAGTGCCTGCGCCAGAGCTTGAAAAGGAGAACCGCAAGCTTGGCTGCTGGCGGCGGATCTGAGCCTCGACAAGGCGATGCTTCAGGACGCGCTGGCAAAAAGGCTCTGTAGCCGTCGGGCAAGCGCAGCGGGTGGGTCGGCTCTGAGAGCTCTTTGGCGCGAGCGAGCGCCAGAGCCTGGGCGGTGACGGAACTTATCGCGCTCGGTCTACTATTACCCCCCACTGTCAGGCTAGTTGGAACCTCCCCCGATGTTAGAGTCTGAAACCGAGATGGGGGCGTTGTGAGGGTTTCGATGAAGTATTCCGACCAGCACAAGGAAGC
>NZ_JBXWZQ010000144.1:0-7225 GCF_059432795.1 Nitrococcus sp.
CTTGCTCGAGACTGCCGTCACCCATGTGCCAATTCCAACTCGGGCTGCGTCAAGTTGAGAGGCAACTAATAGAAACATCACCATTGCCGCGCTCTTGTGGTTCTCTGGGTCCATGGCAATCTCCCAGCCGCGAGCAACCAACTGGTCATGCTCGATCTGCTGCGCCTCCTCGTAGGCTCGCCTGGCCTCCGGGCTCTCCTCCCGGATGCGCCGCCATGTGGCGAAGTCCATGCCGAGCGCCTTGGCTATATCGGTCTGCTTGACCCCACGGGAGGCTAGGGTGCGCCCGATCTCAAGGCCGGTTGTCGGTAGCTTCTTTCGTGGACGCGGCATCACAGCGCTTACATAGTGCTTACATTAAAATTAATGTTAACATAATTGGCTGTTTTACCATATGGTTAATGCGTGTACTCGGCGGATTATAAATCCGTTTCAGAGCGAAAACCGCACAATAGCAGCTGTTACTCGAAAGCTGAGCAAGGCATGCACCGTGCCAGTGAATGAAGCGTGCCAACGCATGTAACTGGCTGTATTTTTTATAGATTTGACATATACGAGTAAGCATCAAGCACGATCCTCATTACCGTTCATCGAATACAGGACATTAAGCACGCTCTGCCAACAATCGGACCCGATACCGCGTGATATCGATTCCTCATCGCCAAGCCCGCGACCGCAGACAATGCAGTTAATTCCTGGCCGCAATCGGTTCTCCTTCAGCGCCCGTGCCGCAGCATAAACCTTTCGATCCATCCGTTTGGCTCTTGTCACTGCTGCTTTCTTGGCTGATTCCTTCCGCCGTTCGTGGCGAGCAACAACGGCCTCGTAAACGGAACGCACAACCTCTGCGCTAGAGTGATCGCCATCAGCGGACACAAAGACGATTCGACGATCTTTTATTTGCAAGCAGGGGTTTCTGATTCGCTCCTTAGAGCCAGGCCTGCGCACCCAATACCAGCGCTTAGTCTCCCTCTTAAAACGGCTCGCCAGAAAATCCAGTTCATCCTGATTCAAATCATGATCGATATGCATTGCGACACCTACTCCGTATCTTCGAGTACATCCAGAGCGACCTGCTTAATGATTTCTGGAACAAGCTCCTTTAACTTTCGTTGAGCCGCCCAGACCGCCTTGTGATAATCACTAACGCTGTCAGCAGGGATGTATTTCTCGATAGCCTGCCGGCATAACTCTCTGCCAGCATCAGGCCGAGTGACTAGCGCGTTCGCCTCAACCTTCCTTGCGCCGTACTCTCTTAAGTATTCCTGCACATACGGCTTGCTGTGGTCCTTATGACGGGGATCATCCAGACGCTTGCCGCTGGAGGTCTCCAAGTTCTCCACCCAAGACAAATTGTTCTCGATGATGAATTCGTAATTAAGGCCGAATCGATCATTGATGAGATTGTCTGGTTTCCACCCTACGGCCTCGGACAGCTCCGCCATGTTATCTCGCAGCTGCTCAGATATATGAAGTCCGCCTGGATCGTGATCGCCACAATAGAGCAAGACACACTGGCGGCCACCGCGCTCGTGTCGGTCAAATCGCCGCATCATGTTGGCTCTACTATGGATATCGGCCCAGCCGCGAGAATTGGTCAGCGGTACGTAGCTATCCCGACATACACGCTTAAATAGACTCTTGAGGTCAATTTTCTCGACAACCACCTCGACGTAATAGTCTTGTCCATTCCAAAAGGGAAATGGCTGATAGTCGTCGCCGAGATCGCGAATTCTATCCAGCAGTCCCTGCGCACAAGCTTGGAGGTATTCCTCGGGTGACTCTCGATCATAGAAGAGCCCATCGAGTGCATTGAGCGTCTCGCGATTGGAGTCCTCGGCCGTGATATCCAGCGGCAGGAATCCGCGCTTCCGGGCGTCCGCTATAAGGCGTTGCGCTTTATCGAAGTCGCCTTTCGCAAGGCCGTATTCCTCTAAGATGTAGCACCACCCTCGGGCCGATACATCAAAATCCAATCTTGAGTTAATTTCCTGGATCTGAGCGCAGAAGGTTTTGAGCTGCCGGTCATAACTAGCTTGCTGATCGGCTGAGCGACGGCCTCGTCCTGATTGCGGGAGCGTGATCATTTCACCACCTCCCGCGCCGCAATCGCCGCATAATCCCGAACTGTTTCTAGCGCAATCTCCCCTGCGGTAATTGATTGCAGATCATCGGGATCAAGCCAGCGCTTGAACTGCTCCACAGTGATCGGAAGTCCTGCCACGGCATCGGCGAGAGCCGTGCAAGGTGGCTGGTCATCCGTCATAAGTGTCATTGCGTCATTCGGCCGTGACACTTGTGACGCTTGTGACACTTGTCCGGCCTGCTTGCACAGCCTAAGTACCCGAGCCGTCGCCGTGCGGTCCTGAGTCCAGGTGATGCCGATGTGACGCAGCGCGGGTGCCAGCCGCCGCAGCACGTTAACTAAACCCTTCGGCGAGCGTGGCCATGCTTTTGCATAGACGTGGTCGCCGCTGAGATCGGCAAGCCGGTGCAGCAGATCGGTGGCGGTGCCAGTCCATGTGTTCCGCTCGTCCATGAATAGGCGGACCGCCTGCCCCACAGATGAGGAGTCGAGCCCGGTTTCGACGGCCTCGGCCTGGTTCTGACGGTAAGCCTCTATAAACTCATCAACACTGAATCCAAGCGCGGGCATACCCGCCGCCGCCCATTTTGCGAAGTCGGCCATGCGAGGTAGGCGGCCAACTTCCACAAGGTCCACACGGCGCAGCGCCAGCGCCAAACCGTCCAGCAAAGCGGCGAAGATCGCGCCAGCGTCCTCCCGGAAGGCGCGCTGCATCTCCGCCTCGGTCCGCCGCCTTGTGATCGGCGGCAGGGTGACGTGAATGCAGCGCTCAGCAAGGTCAGGCCGGGTGGCTAGATCATCAATGCCATTGAGGGTCATCGGCCGCTGCACTTCGATCAGCACCTCGTCTGCATCGGAGTACAACCGTCGACCGGATAGTGCGCCGCCGGTGGCAAGCCGGCAAAGCGCGTCCGATAGCCGGTGATCGAGTCCGCTGAGATTGTCGAGAGCCAGCACCCGGCTCGATACAGCGGCCACGAGCAGATCGCGCTCATCTCGCGGTGGTGATCGCAATGGGGACGCCTGCGGATCGACGAGCGCTTTTAGGGTCCGGCTGGTGTGACTTTTCCCGCTGCCTTGCTCAGCGATCAACGCCAGTAGCGGATAAGGTCCACGCGGCCGCAGTGCGGCCAGCAGCCAGGCGGCAACCAATGATCGGTGATCATGCGATACATTGATGTGATGCCAGAGGCGGGAGAAGTCCGGCGAAGTCGGTCTCGGTAACGGCAACAACTTGCCAGACCGCCGGAAATGAATCGGCAGATGATCTACCGATTTCCACCCATCCGGCGTTACGTGGTAACCGCTCCAATCCGAATCACCACTATCAATGACGATGCCGTCGTCGTCCTCGCCGACACGCAGATGCACAGCCGATTGAAATCCGTCGAACTTGGCCATCGCGGCCAGCGTCGTAGTAGCGTCCGCTAGCGCGTTGCGGTTAGCGCCTTTGCCGCTGAGCTTGTAGTACTCGCGGCTAAGGATCTCCCGGTACTCGCCTCCAGTGATCGCATAGGCACCGCCGCCGACCTTGGCATAAGCGTCATCTCCGTCATGGAAGAGCTCGTGTGCTGCGCCGATATCAGTGAGGATTGCGGCCTGTGCTCGCGGCTTTCCCTCATCAGTAATCTCGATTCGATTTTCGGATAGCGCATCAAGCCAGGCCTCACCGTCCATGGGACACCTCCTGCGCCGCCGCCTGGAAGCGCGCGCCAGCACGTGCGACCCGATCAATATCCGCGCGGCCGAGCTTATCGCCGCGTGCTAGAGCTTCCGCCGCAATAACGACGATGAGGGATTCCTTCGCCAAGGCTCGCAGCACATCGGCGGGTACCCAACGCTCGCCACGACGCAGCGGTCTATGCTCGAATCGGCGCGGGAAGAGGTCCTTCAAATCCAGGCCGCAGGCGCTAATAACGTCGAGCGCGGTACAACCCGTGTAGCAATGCAGCAGAAGGGTTCCGTCTGCGGTTTCGCGAATGAGAAGGGAAGGATGCCGATCATAATGACCAGCGCAGCATGCGATCCAACGGCCAGGGCCTGTTCGTCGAACTTTGGCGAGTAGAGGTAGTAGCGTCTCGGCTGGCGAGGAGGACGGTGTTGCTTTACAATTTAGCTCGCTCTGCTTTTGTATGATCCCCGCGCCCGGGTTGCCGCCCGGGCGTTTTTGCGTCTCTAGCATTAAGCCACCTCCCCATTTGAGGAGGTGTTTTCACGCACCCCGCGCTCAACAAATTCATCGAGATCTTCGATTCTATAGCGGACGGCGTTCCCGAGCTTTACAAAGACAGGACCGTCGCCGGACCATCGCCATCGATTAAGAGTGTTAGGGGATAAATTACCGAGATATTCAGCGGCGGATTTCGTATCTAACATTCGGCGGGACATTTATTTCCTCATCGCGTCTAATTGATGCGACAAGGATATAAGTCCGTCTAGCGGTTGCGCAACGTAAGCAACTGAATATTATAGAAAAGTCAGGCCAGGGATTTCAAAGAACTGGAAATGCCTCGCCAGGCTTTTCAGAAAAGTTTATTTGTCGCCCTCATCAACTTTCTTGATAAGCTTCCCGATGGCTTCACACCCAACTTGCCGAAGATAATTCTCTGGCTGTTTCTGCATCTCTCGCCGGATGTTTTTCGCCTTCCAACTGATTGATCGATCCTGCCATGATGGCTCAAAACGTTTTTTTCTATAGAGATCCTTTATTGCTTCGTTATTTGATTCAGCTATTTCCTGATTTGACTTTGTTCCTTCCTCTTGGCCGCCCCTAAGATTAGCTTCCTGGAGGGCTCCACGCATTGCATACGGCTCTACGTATCGAGCGAGCACGCTCCTACATGTCCGCTCCGCCAGCGATATTAATTTCCAGGCCCCCGTCATATCCCCAGCTTCAGCCATAAAGCTAGCCATAACGAGCACATTCCTGGCTGTTCCGGCTTGTCCTTTATCGGATCGCGCATCTTGCCGCTCGCCGTCCAGGTGCGGCTCTAGCTGGTCCAACCAATCACTCAGTTCGCCGTGATGGCGCGCGAACTGCTCATCCATGCGCCACCTCCAGGGCGGCCACGTTCCCCGCCCGTGCAATCCGTGCCTGCTCGTCGAGCCATTGCGCGACGCGTTCGGCCTCCGGGTGCAGATACCGCACATCCTCCAGATCGGTGTAATGCTGAAGCGTTACATCTCCGGTCTGGCGATGATGCATAAGCGCCTTCGTGCGCCAGAGCTCAATGCCGACTCGGCCGGCTACCGCGCGGAAGGTTCGGCGCAGATCATGCGCGGTGACATTGACGCCGGTCGCTTGCGCCAGCTTGTCCAGCGTGGCGCGCGGATCCTTCAAGTGGCCGCGCCCTGCTCGCGATTGGAATAACCACGGTCCGCGGTTCGGCCTCGCCTTCAGGATCTCGACAGCGGTTGTAGGCAGCGGCAGGCGGACGTCATGGCGATTCTTGGTATCGGTCAGGCGCAGGCTCCCCTCATCGAGGTTCACCTGATCCCAGGTCATGGCGCGTGCCTCGCCCAGGCGAAGGCCCGTCAGCGTCAGGACCGCCACCAGATCGGCCGCCGCTTGGCTCGCGGGCGTCAGCGACTCATCGGCCCGGAGATCCTGCACGGCAGCCCACCACTGGCCGGCCTTCTCCAGCGGTACATAGCTGTTGCGCGGCTTGGTGGCATTCCACATCCGGCCTTCGGATAGGACATCAACGGGATTTTCCGGAAGGATCGGCACATCGTCCGGGGTGCGGTAGCGAGCACGCGCATAATTGAGCAACCCACGCAGCACCCGAAATGCTTGGTTCGCTTGTGCGTGACTGCGGTCGCTCAGCTCGCGGAAACGCTTGGCGACCTTATCGCGGGTAATTGATATGACGGGCTGGTCGGCCCATGCCTTGAAGGATTTTTCGAGGTGATAGCGAATATCGGCCTTGCTACGCTCCTTGAGTTTGCGCCGGTCCCGCAGATAGCTCTCCACAACCTCCGAGAGAGTCACTGAGAGCGCCACAGAGCGCTTTTTCTCTTTCTGGTGGTCTACGCCATCCGCCATTTCGCCGAGCAGCGTCTGCGCCTTCTTTCGCGCCTGCTCGACGGTTAACACGCCGTGGCGGCCGATGGTGAGCCGGTGACTCTTGCCGTTGACTCGGCTCTGCACGATATAAGAGCGGGTGCCGCTTGCCATGACCCGCAGACCGAAGCCGTTCAACTTGCCATCCCAGACCATGCTGAACCCCCGGTCTGGGACGGGGGCATTTTCGACTGCCTTCTTGGTTAACTTCATCGTCGGACCCTCAATCCGGTGCGTACCGTGTAAGCACTATGTAAGCAACTTGCGTCACATTCCATCTAAACGCATCGGATTTATTATGGGTCTATCTGTTTGTAGTGTCTACCTCTGTCTGCTTACATAAACCTCCATCTAACCTATCTCTCACGGACTCAAAATCCGGTCCCCGCGAGGGGGTGCGAGTTCGAGTCTCGCTCCCGGCACCATGGAATTTGAGCCGCCTTGATCGCAGGGTGGCTGGTCGGCCATGAACGCGGCTTATGAGAGCGGGTTCCCCTTTGCAGAGCGCGCGCCCGTTACCGATGGCCTTGCACTTCGTCTTTCAAACGACGAC
Organism: Nitrococcus sp.; assembly: GCF_059432795.1. Taxonomy (NCBI): domain Bacteria; kingdom Pseudomonadati; phylum Pseudomonadota; class Gammaproteobacteria; order Chromatiales; family Ectothiorhodospiraceae; genus Nitrococcus; species Nitrococcus sp. Next base: position 6,703 of record NZ_JBXWZQ010000144.1, read on the forward strand.
CGATGCCATTAGCCTCACTATCGGACTCCTACGCGGCTCATCGCGGAAGGTTTTGGACCCGTGCGCAAGGACCCGCCGGACCCGCCCCACCCGCTTCATGGTTTCATGCGGCGCGCCCCCAGCACCCATGCCGGCAACTCCCGCGGCTTACCGTCGATACTACTGATCTACGGTGACGGCTGTGCGAGCCATTCAGCGACGAGCGCTCGACACCAACCAAGGATTCGTGGCCCGGCTCCTCCCGCTTTGCGCTGAGCACATCGAACGCGCGACAATACCTCTCGCGCATCCCGCCAATGCACCGGTTTGCCGGCGAGTTCGCCCCCCGTCAACAGCCGGCAACTGATCCGCCGTCCCCTGTAGGCGTAGGCCCGCGGATCTCTTTTTCTAGTGTAGCGTTTCGTTCTGTTTGGAACTTAAGCGACTATTGGCGCGAATGACCTTCTGCAGGATGTCGCGTGCGCTCTTGGTCCAGATGAACGGCTTGGGGTGGTTGTTGTGATGGGCAACATATTCATCGATA
>NZ_JBXWZQ010000145.1:0-2545 GCF_059432795.1 Nitrococcus sp.
TCTTTAACCGGCTCAAGCAATTCCGCCGGATAGCGACCCGCTATGAAAAACTCGCCGCACATTTTGCTGCCATGGTCAGGTGTGCGTGCATTGTGCTCTGGCTCGCTTAAATGTGAACACGACCTAGCACTTCCGGGCGCTCCGCCAGGGGCGGGTCGCCTGCGAGGTTTGATTACACGCCCTTGGTCTGAGTCTGGCGAATACGGCCCGACTGGCTCAAGAAGAGACGGATGGACCTCTAGCTATAGGCCAGCCGGGCATTCTCCATAAATGCGTTTGGGCGCTCAAAGCTGCTCAAGGGGCGGCACGACGTAAGCTCAAGTCTTGAAACCGTAAGGCAGCTCGAGCGTCCGCAACGGCGTATCGTTCAGCAGCAAGCCGTCCTGCTCGGCCAACTCGGTGCGCAGCACGGCGAGCAGCTCGCAGCTTTCAGGTGTCGCCCGCGCGGCGGTGACGACCGTTCCGGCCTCCTTGTCGCCCGTGCCGGCGCGCACCGTATCACCCGGGGCCGGCGGTGTTCCGGTTGGCAGTTGCAGGCGATACATCCTTCGCTTGAGTTTGCCCAGGTAGTGCATGCGCGCGATCACTTCCTGCCCCGGATAGCAGCCCTTTTCATAGCTGATTCCTTGCAGGGGTTCGAGGTTGAGCATCTGCGGGACGAAGGCCTCCTGCGTGGCCGGCGTGACGGTCGGGATGCCGGCGCGAATCTCGAGAAGCTGCCACGCCTCGTTGGGGACAACGGCAAGATCCTCGGCGAGGCTTTCCCAAAGCTCGGCGAGTGCCTCGGCTGGAGCGGCGAGGGCGAAGCGATCGGGCGCGCTGCTCAAGCGCATGAGCCGGCTCTCGGCGCCGTGGTGCCCGCGGCCGCGGCTTTCCGGCGCGCCGCCCGTGATCTTTTGCAACGGCGCGGTTGCCGCGGCGCCGGCGAGCCCGATCACGCCGATGGTCTCGGAGGCGTCCTCCAGGGTGACCTTGGAGCGCAGCACGAACATGCGCAAACGCCTGATGAGCGAGTCGATGAGCGCCTTGTGCGTCATCAGGAGGAAGCCGTCGTCGGTGCGCAGCACCCGCAGCAACGCGAGTGCGCGGCCCTTGGCGTTGCAGTAGGCCGCAAACCGGGAATCCGCGGCCTCCATGCCCTGGATGTCATTGCTGAGCTGGCTGTGGAGAAACGCGGCCGCGTCGCCGCCGCGGGCGTGGATCACCCCCCAGTCGCGCAGTGCGCTCATGCAGCCACCGGAGTCGTCGAGCGAGTGCTCGGCCGTGGCGGTCGGCAAATCGGCTTCGTTCGTTCCCGATCCGGCGGCCTCCGGGTCGAGGAAATACCAGAGTCTCGACATAATGCTTGTATCCGATTCGATCACTCAAATGTCCCGCCTATGGTATTACTCAAGAAACCCAGGCGCACGCGCCGTGCTCGCTGCCCAAGTGTTGCAAGCCGGATGGCCAGCCGATAATGTTGTTGCCATTGTGCTTCCCGCCATAAGCGGAGCGATTAATAGATGGATAGGGATGATCGACCGCTTTCCCCGCATCTTCAAATCTATCGCTTACCATTCACTGCCATTTCCTCGATTACTCATCGCATTACCGGCGCGTTGCTCGCGCTTGGCACGGTGGGAGTGACCGCGTGGCTGGTTGCGGCCGCCGCCGGCCCGCAGGCGTATGCCGACGTTCGCGGCTTCTTCGGCAGCGGGATCGTGCAGCTGTTCCTGTTTCTGTGGACGTACGCGCTTTTCTATCACCTGTGCAACGGTATTCGGCACCTCGGGTGGGCGATTGACTATGGATTCGAGCTGGAGCGGGCACGCCGCTCGGCGGTGGCCGTGTTCGTGGCGGCCGGCGTTTTGACCGTGATCACCTGGCTGATTGCGCTCAGCCTATAAAAGTTGTCATCGAGGAGCGCTCCATGAGCCTACGCACGCCGCTCAAGCAGGCCTTGGGATTGGGAGCGTCGCATTCGGGCACCGCGCGCTGGTGGGCGCAGCGGGTGACTTCGATAGCGCTCGCTCCGCTGCTTGTCTGGTTCCTCATCGGCGTCGTACGTCATGCCGGCGCCGAATATGCCAGTGTTCATGCCTGGCTCGGTTCGCCGGTGACTGCCCTTTTGATGGTGCTGATGCTCGCCACCGCTTTCTATCATGGCGCGCTCGGCATTCACGTCATCTTGGAAGACTACGTCAGCCACGAAACGGCCCGGCTGGTGCTGGCGATGCTGGTCAATTTCGCCGCCGTGGTGCTGGCCGCGGCGGGTGTGTTTGCCGTGCTCTTGGTTGCGTTGGGAGACTGAATGCATGGTGGGCGATTACGCGATCACCGATCATACCTACGATGTCGTTGTGGTGGGTGCCGGCGGGGCGGGGCTACGCGCCACGCTCGGCATGGCCGAGAAGGGCCTGAGGACCGCCTGCGTCACGAAGCTGTTCCCGACGCGCAGCCATACCGTATCGGCGCAGGGCGGGATCAGCGCGGCACTGGGCAACATGGGCGAGGACGACTGGCGCTGGCATGCCTATGACACGATCAAGGGGTCCGACTGGCTCGG
>NZ_JBXWZQ010000146.1:0-8057 GCF_059432795.1 Nitrococcus sp.
GAAAACCGGCGTCCACTGCGTATCGGTGAGAAAGTCAAGGAGCGAAACCTGCTCGAAAAACGGGATCGAATCACGGATCAGCACATAGACGATGCCGAGCGTCACCAATACCGAAGCCGCGGCGGCATTGAACAACAGCCAGGCGGCAAGGCGGTTCCACATCGCCCGGCGACGCAGGAATGCCTCGGTGGCACCGCCAACCAGACATTCGTAGTCACCTCGGGCAGCAACCGACGATGATGGAATCGAAGACATGGCCGGGCCTCTGCGGTGAAAAGTACGTGCGAAGCGGCAGCGCACCGCCCCGCACGGCATTTTGTCGTTACACGATGCTTGTTCGTCTGGGCTACGCGATGCTTATTGTCTGGGCTTGCGGGCCATCAACTCCTCGATGCCCACACCCACCTCGGCCCCGTGGAAGACGGTACCGGTCACGCGGTGCTCAAATTTTTCGGCGGCCATGTCATAGGCCTTATCGGGCAGGGGCACATAACCCACTTCCTTGACGAGCGGCGCCGCATGCTTCTTGTTCATATAGAATTCGACGAACCGGGCGACGTGCGGCTTCGTGTCGGCCGAGTGCTTGTTCACGTAGATAAAGATCGGCCGCGAGAGCGGTTGGTAGCTGGCGTTCTTCGCATTCTCCAGCGACGGAGACACCGGCTCGCGGCCTTTCCAGGCGATCGGCACGGCCTTTAGCTTGCCCTGATTTTCCTCGTAATAAGCCAGTCCGAAGAAGCCCAGCGCATTTCTGTCGTTGGCCACGCCCTGCACCAGCACGTTGTCGTCCTCGCTGGCAGTAAAATCGCCGCGGCTCGACTTATCGTCGACGATGGCCTCGACGAAATAATCGTAGGTACCGGAGTCGGTGCCGGGGCCGAACAAGGCCAGAGGACGATCCGGGAACCCGGGACGCACCTGGCTCCATCGCGTGATCTTGTCCTGGGCCGCGGGCTCCCAGATTTTTCTCAGCTCGGCGACACTCAGCTGATCGACCCAGTCATTCTCGGGATTGACGACGACCGTCAAGGCATCGAGGGCCGCGGGTAATTCGATATATTCGATCCCATTCTGGGCACAAAGCGTCTTCTCGGAGTCCTTGATCGGGCGCGAGGCGTCGGAGATGTCCGTATCGCCACGGCAGAACTTCTTGAAACCACCCCCGGTGCCGGAAATGCCAACGGTAACCATGATTTTCCCACGCTCGGCCGCCTGAAACTCTTCGGCCACGGCTTCGGTAATGGGGTAGACGGTGCTCGAACCATCGATTTTCACCAGGTCTCTGGCATGGCTGGCAACGCTGACCGTGGCGGCCAGCGACATCAAAACAGCAGCAACCTTGTTCATAATTTCCTCAAAGACTCGATCCAGCGTGAACCACCGGCGATTCTGGAGAGGCAAAATGACGAAAAGGTGAAAGGAATATTGCCGATTGATGACAAAGAGGCGGGGCATGCAAAGTCGACGGCAGCACGACGGCCACCCACCGTTGGGCTTGCGCTAAAGAACGGAGCAGCTCAGCTGCCGCCTGGAAAGGGTTACGCGCGATCCACCGCGAGGCGGCGCCTCTCCCGGCCATGGCGGCGAAGCGGACTCAGGGGATCCTGATCCATCAGGCCCTAGTCTGCTGAGAAGGGCCGGATCAAACCGGAACGGGACCATCGAACTCGCGCGGCCGAATGAGGGCGAGCAACCGGGCGCGACCGCGCTCGAGCCGGCCCCAATCATCAGGCATCGCGAGATGCGCGAGTGCCGCGGTGGGAAAGGCGGGCGCTTGTGATTCGCCCGGTATGGCCTGGCCTATAAGGTAAACCACCAGATCCTCGCAGCCCGGATTGTGGCCGACGAGCATAATCCGGTCGTTGCCGGCGTCGGTCTCGGCAAGCACGTCGAGAAGAACGCCGACGTCCGCTTCGTAAATCGCGGCCCTCCAGGAAATGATCTCCGCTGGAAGCCTCGCGTGGCGGCACAGACCCAGCGCCGTCTGCTCGGCGCGCCGCGCCGGTGAGCTCAAGACGCCATCCGGCAAGCAATCTTGCTCGCGCAACCAACGACCCATGCGCTTGACGGCCTTGCGGCCGCGCTTGGCAAGCGGACGATCGAAATCGCTGGCCGCTTTGCCGTCCCAGTCCGATTTGCCGTGGCGGAAGATCAACAACTCGCGTGACATCACGGACCTACCGCGCCTTCGTAAGCAGAACCCAGTGTTTACCCGGATTGTCCCAGGCATCCTTGACCATGCCGCGCTGCGCACGCTCCCTGTAACCGCATCGTTCGTAGAGCCGGCGGGCACCGCTATTCGCATCCGAAACGATGATGCTTAGCTCGTTCCGCCCCGCGCATTCCGCCAGGCGCTCCGCGATCCGGAGCAACTCGGCGCCATACCCCTTACGCCGGGAGTGCGGATACGCCGCCAGCACGTTGACATACCAGGTCCCGGCCGCGAGGTCTTCGAGCTGTTGCATCGGCACGAACATCGCTGGCAGGTCATCGTAGACGCTCGGGTCAGGCTCCTCAGCCAGCGGGTAGCCGATGAGGCACGCAACCACGCAACCGTCGTCTTCCCTGACGACGGTGTTGCGGTACGAGAAAGCTCCGCTGTCCCGACGGGCGCGCTGCCGTCCCACGTCCCAGGGAGATTGCTCCGGCTCTGCCAAGTTCGTCCAAAGATACAGCGGCAATCCCTCGCCGGCGAAGTTGACCAGTTCCGCCATGGCGTCGGCATCCGCGGGCGTGGCTGCGCGGTACGGAGCCAGAAACGGCTGCCGGTGCAGGTTCTCGGTCGATGTTCCGCCGTAATTCGTCATCTACGAGACCTCCTTGAGCGGGGCTGTTTCGGCAACGTCCGGCCTCGAGACGTCCCGGAAGGTCAGCATGTCGAAAATTCGCGCCGAGGCGCCATGGTAGAAGCCGGTATCCATCTCAAAACGCTGCGGGTTGCGAAACGTACCGAAAATCATGTCGAAGATCGGCATATCTGCATAATTGTAGCGGTGCAGACCCCGCCCGTGATGGATTGTGTGACTCTCCGGGCGCTGCACGATAAAGCCGAGCCAGCGCGGCGTCCGGATGTTCGCGTGCTGAAAAATCGCCATGAACATGGATGCGAAGAGGAACAGCGTGATTGCCTCGGGCCTCAGACCGACCACCAGCGAGAGACTCAGACTGCTCAGGAACGTGAAACCCGCCATGTCGAGGGGACTGAAATAAAATGCGCCGTAGGTGTCGAGCCGTTCGGCGCTGTGGTGCATCTGGTGGAAGCTGCGCCAAAGCCAATTCGTTTGATGCATTGTTCGATGCCAGGTATAGAGCAGCGCGTTGTAGATCAACAGGCCGATGATTGCGCCCGATACAGCGCCTATGGCACTCAGATCGAAGAGCCGATGCTCCGCGAGGTATCCATCCCAGAGCATCGGCAGGTAGGCCGAGAGATAGAAGTAAACGACGAACGAGCCGAGCGCACGCATCGGCCAACCGGCAACCCGAGGAAGGCTGCGAGCCGGGAAAACTGCCTCCCACAACATCAGGAACCCGTAAAGCGCGAGGACCCCGAGCGAGGTCGGGTTCAACAATATCTCCGCAGGCGTTGGCATGATCTTTCCCCCCTGCCAGGTATTCGAGAAACTGGAAAGATACCGACCGGTTAGTAACTAATATGCTAGAATGCCGACTGATTCCGATCTAGTGGACAATCGGTGCTTTTTTGCAGAAATTTTGTTATTGCTTATTTATTCAATAAGTTTAAATAGATATTTCGCGCTTATTCTCGCGTGAACGAGCGTTCAACAGAAAGAAACCATACGGTAGGTACAGTTTAGTGGCGACCAAAGGCGAACAGACGCGCGAGCATATACTGGCGACAGCCGAGGAGTTGATCCTGCAATGGGGTTACTCGGGCACATCGATCGAACGGATCATCGGTGAGTCGGGTATCACCAAGGGCGGCTTTTTCTACCACTTCGACGGTAAGAACGACCTGGCGAAGCATCTCATTCTGCGCTATCTGGAACAGGACGCCGTTTTCTTCAACGGCTTGCTCGAGCGCTCGCGCTCCCTCACGGAGGACCCGTTACAGCAGTTGCTGATATTCCTGAAACTGCTCGCCGAAGCCATGGCGGACCTGCCCGGGTCTCACCCTGGCTGCCTCGTGGCGTCATTTACCTACGAGTCCCACCAGTTCGATGCGCAGGTGCGCCGGCTCAATGCCGAGGGCATATTGTCGTGGCGGCGAATTTTCTCGGAACAACTGACGGCGGTCCTCGAAAAATATCCGATGAAGATCGAGCAACCGCTCGATGGCCTCGCCGACATGCTGACCTCTATCATCGAAGGCGGCATCGTCATATCGCGCTGTCTCGACGACAAGGACATCTTGCCGAGCCAGATTTTGCAGTTCCGAAACTACATCCGGCTGCTCTTCGAAGACGCCTAGCCATGCTCGGAACCGCCTTGCGTGCCTCCAGGCAGCCGCAGGCTCCGCGCTACGAGAAAGCTGCCCGGGAGCGGCGCAACCGAGGTTGGAATTCACCGGCTGCCTTGCCCTCATACGCCGTTGCCTCCTGGCGGATCATCGGCAACGCCGGTGGCATGACAGGTTCGATTCGCGAGGCAAGCGCACTACAATTCGGGATACGCTGATAGCCTCCCGCAACATCTGGGTTATTGCAGGCATTCATGGTCGCCGACACTGACCGCCTCGAGGCCGACGGCTCTGAGAGCCCGCCGAGCGATAATGCAGCCAAGGTGATCGCAGCGATCGACCTCGGCTCCAACAGCTTTCACATGAAGGTGGCACGCGTCGCGGGCGGCCAACTCGCCGTAATCGACCGTATGCGCGAGTCCGTGCGTCTTGCGGCCGGGTTGAACGAGCACAACGAGCTCGATGCAGCGGCCTGCGAGCGCGCGCTCGGTGCCCTGGAGCGCTTCGGGCAACGGCTGCGAGACGTGTCCTCCGCGAACGTGCGTGCCGTGGGGACGAATACCTTTCGCCGCGCGCATCGCGCCACGGCCTTTTTGGGCAAAGCCGAGCGTGCGCTCGGTCATCCCATCGAAATCATCTCGGGTCGCGAGGAAGCACGGCTCATCTATCTCGGTGTCGCTCAAAACACGGGCCAGACCACGGGGAAGAAGTTGGTGGTCGACATCGGCGGCGGCAGCACCGAGCTGATCATCGGACAAGCGCTGGCGCCGCTCAGTACGGAAAGCCTGTACATGGGCTGCGTGAGCATGAGCCGCGAGTTCTTCGCCAACGGCGCCATCGATGCCTTACGCATGCGCCGGGCCGTGCTCGCGGCAAGGCAGGAAATCGAATACATCGAGGAGTCTTACCGCCAGATCGGCTGGGATGTCGCCATCGGGTCGTCCGGCACCATCAAAAATGTCTGGCAAGTCATTCAAAACGAAGGCTGGAGCCGCAAGGGAATCACGCCCAAGGGGCTCGGTAAGCTGCGCGATGCGCTGATCGAGGCGGGGCGAGCCGACAAGTTGCGATTGCGCGGCCTGCAGGCCGAGCGCGCGCCCGTATTCGCCGGCGGCGTGGCAATTCTCCTGGCCGTCTTCGAGGGTCTGCGGGTGCGTCGCATGAACCGTGCGGACGGCGCGTTACGAGAGGGGCTCTTGTACGATCTGATCGGCCGGCTGGAGTACAAGGATGCACGCGGGGCGAGCGTTGATGACTTGAGCCGGCGCTACCGCGTGGATCAGAAACAAGCACGTCGGGTCGCCGCAACGGCGGGCGCCCTTCTCGAACGGGTCGCCGGACCCTGGGATCTCAACGGTAAGCGCCACGCCCAACTTCTGCAATGGGCCGCGCGGCTGCATGAGATCGGCTTGGACGTTGCCCACAGCCAGCATCACAAGCACGGCGCCTACATCCTGCATCATGCAGACTTACCTGGGTTTTCCAATCAGGAGCAAGCCGAGATCGCGGTACTCGTGCGCGTGCATCGCCGTAAGTTCGCCCCCGAGGTGTTCGACGCCATGCCGCGGGGCCGGCGCACGTCTCTCTACCGGCTTGCCGTGCTGCTGCGCCTCGCCGTCGTCCTGCATCGGGGCCGACACGCGGTGGACCTCGACGGTTTGGCGGTGAGCGTCGGCCCGACCTCGCTTGGCCTTGCCTTCCCCGGTGGATGGCTGGCCGGACACCCCCTGACTGAGGCCGATCTTGCGCGTGAGGGTGATTATCTCCGCGCTGCCGGAATGACGCTTCAAGTGAGCTGAAAACCGCTTCGGCCACCAAAACCGGCTGAGCGTCTGCGCTTTTTTTTCAGGCCCCTTCCGCCGACCTCTCACCGTGCAAGAGCAATCGCCCTCGGAACGTATTATCATGTAAGGGTTATTTTATTATCGCAGGGAGAGCCGCCACTCGCGTCCGGGCTCGATCCTCGCGCCGTGAAAGACACGGCTTGCCGGCGCGGGAGACGCTGTCACAACGATGCAATCACCGTATGGCACTCTCGTGCGGCGCGCCTGTGAATACGAGTGGTTTGGTGTCGGTCATTCGCTCATCTTACGAGACGGCTGTTCCCCTCGGCTTCTCTATCCCGTCCCGAGCCGAGGGCGAGCGTGTGCTCGAGGCCTTGGCGTCGATGTTTCCAATCCGTCAAGGGCATGACTCGGCTCATCGTGTCGTCTTTTTCGACACGTTCGACTGGCGACTTTATAGGCGGGGAATGACGCTGTCGCAGCAGGCGAGCGATCAATACAGCGCCCTCAGACTCGAAACGCGCGATGATTCCATAGAAGAGCGCCTGCCGCGCTCCGGCGCACCCGCCTTTGCCCAGGATCTCCCCAACGGCCCGATTCTCGAGCGGATCGCCCCGGTGATCACCGTGCGGCGTCTGCTACCCCGCGTGGCGATCGAGGCGAACACCAGACGTCTCGAAATTCTCGACGGGAACAGGACCGCCGCCTGCGTGCAGCTTATAGAGACGCGCGCGCAGGATCCCGAGACCGCTGATCAATCGCAAGCCCTCGCAGCGAGGCTGCAGGTGGCCACGGCCCGAAGTGGCTCTCCGGCGTTACTGCGCCGCATCGCCCGGCATCTCGAATGCGACTTCGGACTTGCCCCGACCACGCCTGAGACCTTCCACGAGGCGCTTGCGATCATCGGATGCAAGCCCGGCGCCTACCGCTCCAAGCCCGATATACGCCTTGATCCGACCATGAGCGCGGGCGATGCCGCGATCCTGATTTGCCGGACATTGCTCGATACCCTGCAGGTCAATGAAGCCGGCGTTCGCCGGGATCTCGACGTGGAATTTCTGCATGACTTCCGGGTCGCCGGACGTCGCACCCGCACGATTCTCACATCGCTCGGCAGGTTGTTCGAGCCGCAACTGCAGGATCATTTCCGCCAGGAGTTCCGATGGCTCGGCTCGGTGACCGGGCCCGTGCGGGATCTGGATGTGCATCTCCTGCACATCAGCGAGCACTGCGCGAACCTACCCGAGGCAGCACGGAAGGATCTCGCTCCGCTTCACCGATACCTGCGCCGCCACCGCGCCGCCGAGCGTCGTCGTTTGACGGGCGCCCTGCGCTCGAAGCGCTACCGTGCGCTGATGGATTCATGGCGCGCCTGCCTCGAAGGTTCGCGCGGCGAGTTTCTGGCCGAACCAAACGCCCGGAAACCGATTAGCGAGGTGGCCTCAAAGCGCATCTGGCGGACCTACCGTAAAGTGGTGAAACGCGCTGCCGCCATCACGCCGAATACGCCTGCCGAGACGTTGCACAAGCTGCGCGTCGAGTGCAAAAAATTGCGCTATCTTATTGAATTATTTTACAGTCTCTACGATCCTGAGGATATCGAACCCGCAATCAAAGAACTCAAGCGCTTACAGAAAAACCTGGGGAATCTCAACGACCTCGTAGTTCAGGAGACAAAGCAGCGGCGAACGGCCCAAGAGATGGAGCAGGAAGGCCTTGCTTCCGGGGATTGCCTGCTCGCCATGGGCGGACTCATAGCAGACCAGGCGCGAAAACAGCACAAGGAACGCCGGCGATTCACCAGATGTTTCACGCGTTTCAATAAACCGCAAAATCGCAAGCGCTTCCGACAA
>NZ_JBXWZQ010000147.1:0-11185 GCF_059432795.1 Nitrococcus sp.
CTCCTGGAGTGCCTTCGAGCGGATCCGGCAGGGCGTCTACGAGACCATGCTGACGGCACCGGTGACGGTGACCGAGGTGGTCCTCGCGGAACTGTGCTTCGCCTCGACCCGGGCGGTGATCTCGACCCTGGCGGTCACCGCCTTCGCCGTCGGCTTCGGCTGGATCCCGCTGGTCGCCCTGCCGGGACTGCTGCTGGTCTCGGTGGGCGTGGGCGCCGTGTTCGGCGGCATCGGCCAGTTGTTCGCGGCCCTGGCGCCCTCGGTCCACGGCCTGTCGCTGGTGTTCACGCTGGTGGCGACGCCCATGTACTTCTTCTCCGGGAGTTTCTTCCCGGTGGCGGTCCTGCCGGACTGGCTCGAGCCCGTGGCCTGGGTCATGCCGCTGACGCCGCTGGTCCAGCTGGGCCGCGGCTTCGCCATGGGCGATCTGACCGCGGTCCACGCCTGGTGCAGTGTCTACGTCCTGGTGCTGGCGCTGGTGCTGTTCCCGCTGGCGGTGCGCTGCATGCGCCGCCGGCTGCTGCATTGAAAGCCGCCTGCTGCACTGAGGGCGGCCTGCTGCACCGAGGGCAGGGAAAGGAAGGGATGGTGCCGGAGGTGGGACTCGAACCCACACCCCCTCGCGGGGACCGGATTTTGAGTCCGGCGCGTCTACCGGTTCCGCCATCCCGGCTGTCCAGCGCAGCAGTATAAGGCAGCGCCGGTTGCGGCGAAACCCACTCGCCTCGCGCCGCCACTCCGGAGCTGATAGTATCGGTGCCGCTGTTGGGCTCGCCGCACCAACTCTCCGCCATGGCCGTCAATTCAGGACATTCTCTCGCCCTATGCGGGTCAGCGATTTTCACTTCGAGCTACCCGACGAGCTGATCGCCACCGAGCCGCTGCCCGAACGCACGGCGAGCCGGCTGCTGGTGATCGACCCGGCGAGCGGCGCGCGCCGGGATCGTCGGTTCGACGCGTTGGCGGAGCTGCTGCGGGGCGGCGATCTACTGGTCGTCAACGACACGCGCGTGCTCCGTGCCCGCTTGTACGGGGTCAAGGAAAGCGGCGGGCGCGTTGAAGTTCTGCTGGAACGGCTGCTCGATGAGCACTCGGCGCTCGCACACGTGCGGGCGAGCAAAGGGCTCAGGGCCGGCACGCGTTTGTGGCTGGAAGACGCCGTCGCTGCGCTGGTCCTGGGACGCCGAGGTGAGCTCTACGAGCTGCGCTTCGAGGGTGCCGCGCCGGTGCTCGAACTCCTCGATCGCTATGGACACGTGCCGTTGCCGCCGTACTTGCGCCGCGGCGACACACCGACCGACCGGGAACGCTACCAGACCGTATTCGCTGCCCGTCCCGGCGCCGTGGCGGCGCCGACTGCCGGTTTGCACTTTGATCAGGCTCTGCTGCAGCGGCTGGCAGACAAAGGGGTGGCGCAGGCCCGCGTGACGCTGCATGTCGGTGCCGGTACCTTTCAGCCAGTGCGCAGCCAGTGTGTGGAGCAGCATCGAATGCATGCCGAGTACCTGGAGGTCGATTCAGCCGTGTGTGCGCGAGTGGCGCAGACGCGGGCGCGTGGCGGCCGTGTCGTGGCGGTGGGAACGACCGTGGTCCGGGCACTGGAAACCGCGGCGCGCTCGGGCGTGCTGCGTCCCTATCGCGGGGAAACGAGACTTTTCATCTACCCGGGCTATCGATTCCGAACCGTGGATGCGTTGATTACGAATTTTCATCTGCCCCGCTCCAGCCTGCTCATGCTGGTCTGCGCGTTCGCCGGCCGCGAGCAGACGCTGAGTGCCTATCGTCATGCGGTGGCGGCAGGCTATCGTTTCTACAGCTACGGCGATGCGATGTTTATCCATCCGGCATCGCCGCAGGCGCGGGCGTGAGCGTGCGCTTCGAGGTACTCGCGCGCTGCGGACGCGCTCGCCGTGGGCGCCTTGTTTGTGAGCGGGGGGAAATACAGACTCCTGCCTTCATGCCGGTTGGTACCCACGGCACCGTCAAGTCGATGACAGCCGAAGAGTTGCGGGTGCTCGGCGTACAGGTTCTGCTCGCCAACACCTTCCATCTAATGCTGCGACCGGGCACCGAGATTATCGCTGCTCACGGTGATCTGCACGCGTTCATGCATTGGTCGGGGCCGATACTCACCGATTCCGGGGGATTTCAGGTATATAGCCTGGGTGCGAGCCGCCGGGTCACGGAGCAAGGGGTGCAATTCCGCTCTCCGGTGGACGGCGCCCCCGTGTTCATGGGGCCGGAGGAATCCATGGCGGTGCAGCGTTCGCTCGGTGCGGATATCGTCATGGTGTTCGATGAATGTCTCGCCCACCCGTCGACCGAATCCGCCGCCCGCACGTCCATGGAGTTGTCGCTGCGTTGGGCGGCTCGCAGTCGCGTTGCCCACGGCGATAATCCGGCGGCACTGTTCGGCATCGTCCAGGGCGGTCTCTACGAGCCGCTGCGTGAGGCGTCTTTGAATGGGCTCCTGGAGACGGGTTTCGATGGTTATGCGGTGGGCGGTCTGGCCGTGGGTGAGCCGGGCGAGGAACGCCAGCGCGTATTGGAGTTCCTGGATCCCCGGATGCCGCCGGCGTCGCCACGCTATCTCATGGGGGTCGGCAAGCCCGAGGATATCGTCGAGGCGGTACGCCGCGGGATGGATCTGTTCGATTGCGTCATCCCCACGCGCAATGCGCGCAATGGCTTCCTCTACACGCGCGCAGGCACCTTGCGTATCCGCAACAAGCGCTATGCGCAAGATACGCGCCCACTCGACGAGCACTGCGGCTGCTACACGTGTCGTCACTACACGCGTGCGTATCTGCGACATCTGGACCGCTGCAATGAGATTCTCGGAGCGCGGCTCAATACGCTGCACAACCTGTGCTATTACCAGGATCTGATGTGCGAGCTGCGAACGGCGATCGCCCAGGGTCGCCTCGAGAGCTGTATCCGCGAGTTCTACGCCAAACGCGAGCCTCTATGACATAATGCTTGGCTTTCGTCTCGGGCATACGCCTCTATTTGTTCAGCGACGAGGAGCTCACATATGGATTTCCTAATCAGCGACGCCATGGCTCAAAATGGTCAGCCGGTGGGTCCGGGCCTCGGCGGTCTGATCTTTCCGATCGCGCTGATTGCTATCTTCTACTTCCTGCTGATACGCCCGCAGCAAAAGCGCGCCAAGGAGCATAAGAAGCTCGTGGCGAATTTGGGCAGAGGCGATGAGGTCGTCACCAGCGGCGGAATGCTGGGTCAAGTGACGGATGTGGATGAAGGTTATGCCTCCCTTGAGGTCGCGGACGGTATCGAGGTACGGATTCAGAAGGCGGCCGTGACCCAGGTGCTGCCCAAGGGCACCATCAAGCAGAAGCTGAAGCGGGAGGAAGGGTCCGCTATGGCGGGGAAAGGCAAGGCCGAAGGCGGCAAAAGCAAAAAGTGATCGAGCGTTGCCGGAGCAAGCATGACCAATCGCTACCCCCTGTGGAAATACCTCGTTATCGTTGCGGCTCTGGTGGTGGGGCTGCTCTACGCATTGCCGAACCTATACGGTGAGGACCCCGCATTACAGATCACCACCGATCAGGGGGATGCGCCGGCAGAAACGGTGCAGCAAAGAATCCTTGATCTGCTCGACCGCGAGCGGCTTGCGGTCAAAGGCAACGAGGTGCGCGAGAACCACTTCCTGGTTCGCTTCCGCGATACGGAAACGCAGCTGAAGGCCGCCAACCAGGTGGCCCTGGCGCTCGGCCAGCCCTACACCGTGGCGCTCAATTTGGCGCCAACCACCCCCGGCTGGCTGCGCGCGCTCGACGCGCAGCCGATGTATCTGGGGCTCGACCTGCGCGGCGGTGTCCATTTTCTGATGGAAGTGGATACGCAGGCAGCGGTCAAGCAAGCCATGGAGCGTTATGTCAACGCCTTTCGCACACAGTTGCGAGAGGCCCGCATCCGTTACTCCGAGGTGGCGTTGGACGGTCATAGCGTGCAGGTGGCGTTTCATCAGGCGCCGGTACGTGAAGAAGCTTTCCAGGCGTTGCGCAGTGAGTATCCGAAGCTCAACTTCAGCTCCGATGAGCACGACGGGCGCTTTCAGCTGACTGCGCAGCTACCGCAGCGGGAGGTCCGAGAGATCGAAGACCTGGCCGTTCAGCAGAACATCACGACGTTGCGCAATCGCGTCAACGAGCTCGGGGTCGCCGAGCCGGTGATTCAGCGCCAGGGTAGGGACCATATCGTCGTGGAACTGCCCGGCGTTCAGGATACCGCGCGGGCAAAGGACATTCTGGGCGCGACGGCCACCCTGGAATTTCATCTGGTCGACATGAACCACTTTCCCTATCGGGGCGGACCGAACGAGCCGGCACCGCCGGATGACAAGGTCTATGTCAAGCGTGACGGCGGATACGTGCTGCTCAAGCGCGACACCATTCTCACCGGTGAGTTCATCACCGATGCTCAGGCAGGCTTCGATCAGCAAACCGGTGGCCCGGAGGTGACAATTCGGCTCAATGGCGCCGGTGGTAAGATCATGAATCGGTTCACCTCGGAGCACGTCAAGGACTATATGGCCGTGGTGTTCATCGAGAACCAGACGCAAACCCGCGAGGTCGATGGGCAGCTGAAACGTATACGCAGTCGCAGCGAGGAGGTGATCAACGTCGCGCAGATTCAGGAACCGCTGGGCAGCCGTTTCCGGATCACCGGCCTCGACAGCCCGCGTGAGGCCCATAATCTTGCTTTGCTGCTGCGGGCCGGCTCGCTTGCCGCGCCGATCAGCATCGTCGAGGAGCGCACTATCGGGCCGAGCCTCGGTCAGCACAACATCAATCAGGGCTTCCTGGCGGTGTCGATCGGCTTTGCCCTGGTGGTGCTGTTCATGGCGCTCTACTATCGAATGTTCGGCTTGTTCGCCAATGCCGCGTTATTGGCGAACCTGATCCTTATCATCGCCGTGCTGTCCATGCTGCAGGCCACTTTGACCCTGCCGGGAATTGCCGGCATCGTGCTGACCGTGGGGATGGCGGTGGATGCCAACGTGCTGATATTCGAACGCATACGCGAGGAGCTGAAAGCGGGTGCGACGCCGCAGACAGCGATCGACTCCGGCTATGCCAAGGCCTTGTCCACGATCACGGACGCCAACGTGACCACGCTGATTGCGGCGCTGGCCCTGTTCGCGTTCGGCACCGGCCCGGTCAAAGGCTTCGCGGTGACGCTGTGCATCGGCATCATCACGTCGATGTTTACCGCGATCATGGGGACCCGTGCCTTGGCAAACCTCGTCTACGGTGGCCGCCGTGGGGTCCGACTGGCGATCTGAGCTCGAGCGAGGAAGACGATGGATCTGTTCAAACGCCAGAGTCACATCAACTTCATCGGCGTGCGCCGATACGCGGTGCTCCTATCCGCGATCCTGATCCTGGTCGCGCTGGTATCGTTGGCCGTGCGCGGCCTGAAGCTAGGGCTCGATTTCACCGGTGGTACGGTGGTGGAAGTGACCTATCCCGAGCCGGCGGAGCTGAACGAGGTGCGGGAGGCGCTTGCGGCGGCGGGCTACGATGACGCCGTGGTACAACATTTCGGCAGCGCCCGTGATGTGCTCATCCGCATGCCGGCGCAGAAGACTCCCAGCGCCGAGCTTGGGGATCGGATCATGACGGCGCTGGAGAAATCCGGTAAAGCACAGCTCAGCCGAATCGAGTTCGTCGGGCCGCAAGTGGGCCGTCAATTGATCGAAAAAGGAGGGTTGGCGCTGCTCTACACCTTGGCGGGCATTCTGATATATGTCGCATTCCGTTTCGAATATCGTTTCGCGGTCAGCTCGGTTGCGGCATTAATCCATGATGTCATCATCACGGTCGGATGCTTCTCTCTATTTCAAATCGAATTCGATCTGACGGTTCTCGCCGCGGTGCTCGCCGTTATCGGTTACTCGCTCAACGATACGATCGTGGTATTCGATCGAATCCGGGAGAATTTCGTGCGAATGCGCAAGGGCTCGCCCAACGAGATCGTCAATCAGTCGATCAATCAAACGCTGTCGCGCACCCTGATGACGGCGGGGACGACATTGATCGTGGTCGCCACGCTGTACCTGATCGGTGGCGAGCTGATTGCCGGGTTCGCCCTCGCGCTACTCATCGGCATCGTGGTCGGGACTTACTCATCGATCTACATTGCCAGTACGACGGTGCTCGCCATGGGGGTGAGCAAGCAGGATCTGGTGCCGCCGAAGAAGGAGGGCGCCGAATTGGAAGAGCGTCTTTGATTGCCGGCCGAGTGAGTACGGCCGTTGGCCTTGGCCGCGTTGGGACCAGGGTTTCGGGTCGTAACCTAGGCCCGCAGTGAGGCACTGAGATGAGGGGTGATGGTATTCAGTAGGTGCTGACACAGGCGCGGGCTTCCAGCGACCACGTTGCCGGTTAGCAGATAGCGGTCGCGGCCGGAAAAGTCACTGGTGACTCCTCCTGCCTCTTGGACCAGCAGCGCGCCGGCGGCGATATCCCATTCCTTCAGGCCCATTTCCCAGTAGCCATCGAGTCGTCCGCAGGCGACATAGGCCAAGTCGAGGGCGGCCGAGCCGGCGCGGCGCAGGTCCCCGACCTGAGCGAACACGGCGGCGAACATCTTGAGATACGCTGCGCGATGCTCTTCGGGCTGACGAAACGGAAATCCGGTTCCCAGCAGCGTTCCTTCAATGCTGTGGCGGGGATTGACGCGAATGCGGCGGCTCTCCAAAGTAGCACCGGCTCCGCGCTTGGCGGTAAAAAGCTCCTGGCGCAGTGGGTCGTAAATGACACCGACCTCGAGGACGCCACGGTGTTTCAGGGCGATCGAAACCGCCCAGTGCGGGAAGCCGCGGAGGAAGTTCCTGGTGCCATCGAGCGGATCGATCACCCAGACGTATTCGGCGTTCTCGGCCTTGTCGGCGCCACCGAACTCCTCTCCGACCACCGCGTGGCCGGGATAAGCTCGATGCAGCACGTCCTGGATCGCCTGCTCGGCCATGCGATCCACGTCGCTGACGAAATCATTGTGCCCTTTCTCCTCGACCTTTACCCGGTCTAGGCGATCGGCATAGCGTACGATGATGTTGCCGGCGCTGCGCGCGGCGCGCACGGCGATGTTTACCATTGGGTGCATAGCGCGGATGGGGACTCGAACTGCCGAAAGGGCGACGCGAGCAAAGCATACCAGAAAAGATCGGTGCTTGAATCGCCGGCGGCGGCTGCACGTGCCATGAATCCTGACAATGTCCGTATCGTGCTGCTCGGCACCACGCATCCCGGCAACCTCGGGTCGACGGCGCGGGCCATGAAGACGATGGGGCTCTCCAACCTGCACCTGGTCGCTCCCTTGCATTACCCCGACCCGCGGGCTGAGGCGATGGCCGGTCATGCCGTCGATGTGCTGAGCGCCGCGCGCGTTCATGAGAGCCTGATCGCGGCACTTCACGGAACCGCGCTGGTCTTGGGACTGACGGCCCGCCCGCGGCGTCTCGCCGCGGCGGCGCGCGATGCGCGACAGGCGGCGTTGGAAATCGCGCGGGCCAGCATGACTCATCCGGTGGCACTGCTATTCGGCCGCGAGGACTCCGGGCTCAGTAACGCGCAACTCTCGTACTGTCATGGTGTCGTCCATATTCCCGCCAATCCCGACTACCCGGTGCTCAACCTCGCGGCGGCGGTGCAGATTATTTGTTACGAGCTGTGCTTGGCCGGCTGCCCTCGGAGCGAGAGGGATGCCGAGCGGCCCGGCACGGACGACGTGGCGCCGGCTCCCATGGAAGACCTGGAGGGCTTATACGGCCATCTCCAACAGATAATGCAGCTCAGCGGCTATAGCCGGCACCGCCCGGACGATCTGCTCATGCGTCGGCTGCGCCGATTGTTCAACAGGGCCCGGCCCGAGCCCGCCGAGGTCAACCTGCTGCGGGGGATACTCACCGCGATCGAGCGCCGGCTCGGTTGAGGCTGCGTTCGCGTTGGCGCCGACGCTCGCGCAAGCGCAGATGACTGAACCGCTTCCTCGTGGCAGCAGCCGGGGCGAACCCTTTATACTGTGCAGGTGATGCATCATATCGGCCTAAACCAATGCCTGTGTATGTGGGGGCGTTCGGCGACCCGCCCGGGCCGTACGCGAGCGCCCCGCGCATGGCGACACCCTGCGGTTCCTTCTGCATCGGCCGATCGCGAGTCATCACTATGTTCAAACGCTTGAGAGAAGACATCCGTTGCGTGATGGATCGGGATCCCGCCGCACGCAATGTGTTCGAGGTGATCACCAGCTATCCGGGACTGCACGCGTTGCTCGCGCATCGCGTCAACCATTGGTTGTGGCGGCACGGCTTGTGCTGGCTAGGGCGATTCTTGTCGCTTTTCTCGCGCTGGTTTACCGGAATCGAGATCCATCCGGGCGCGACCATCGGGAGGCGCTTTTTCATCGACCACGGCATGGGCGTCGTGATCGGTGAGACGGCCGAAATCGGCGATGACTGCACGCTCTATCATGGGGTGACGCTGGGGGGAACGTCCTGGGAGAAAGGTAAGCGACATCCGACGCTCGCCAATGATGTCATTGTCGGCGCGGGTGCCAAGCTGCTCGGGCCGATTCATGTTGGCATGGGGGCGCGGATCGGTTCCAACGCCGTGGTGGTCAAGGATGTGCCGGAAGGAGCGACGATGATCGGCATTCCGGCCCGGATGGCGGGAGTTCAGCGGCGCGGTTTGACCGCGGAGGACCGCCGTCGCGAGGAAGTGGCAAGACGCATGGGCTTCGATGCCTACGGGGCGACGCGCGGTGTGCCCGACCCCGTATCCAATGCCATCAACGCGATTCTGGATCACGTTCAGGCCACTGACCGGCGCCTGGAGGAGATTTGTGACGCGCTGCGAACGCGCGGGGTTCATGTCGCAAATACCCACTTGCCGGATATCGAAGGCTGCCAGATGGAGGACAACACGATTCCGTCCGAGCAGGAATCGACCGAGCAGGCGAGCGAGGGAGGCACTGGGCGCGGCAAGCAGACGGGTTCTTGAAGCGCGCAATGAGCATGGCAGAGAACGAGACAATTTATCTCGATTATGCGGCCGCCACACCAGTGGATCCGGAGGTCGCGCGGGCCATGGCGAATTACCTCGGGGCGGACGGCGTCTTCGCCAATCCGGCGAGCGAGCACGCACCCGGACGCACGGCGGCGCAGGCGCTCGCGCTGGCGCGAGAACGCGTGGCCGGCCTGATTGGCGCCGAGCCCGATGCGATTGTATTCACGTCGGGGGCGACAGAGGCGAACAATCTCGCTATCGCCGGCGCGGCGCGCTGGCGCCGCCACCACGGTCGTGGGCAGCGAATCGTGACCGTGCGCACGGAGCACAAGTCGGTATTGCAAGTATGTGGCGCCTTGGCTGCCGAGGGTTTCGAGGTGTACTACCTCGATGTCGGTCCGGATGGGCGGCTTGATCCCGCAGCGCTGGATACCGTATTGAATGGTGACACCGCCTTGGTCTCGATCATGCACGTCAACAACGAGACCGGCGTGGTGCAGAATCTAATGGACGTGGCCGCGCGGGTGAAGGCGGTGGGCGCGTTCCTGCACGTCGATGCCGTGCAGAGCGCCGGACGCCTGCCGCTCGATATGCGAACCTTGCCCGTGGATCTACTTTCTTTATCCGCCCATAAGCTTTATGGACCCAAAGGGATCGGTGCGCTCTATGTCCGGCAGCAGCCGCGGGTGCGCCTGTCGCCTATTTTGCATGGCGGCGGTCAGGAAGCCGGCCTGCGTCCAGGCACGGTGCCCGTGCATCAAGCGGTCGGCATGGGGGTCGCGTACGAACTGGCCGTCCAACGCGGCGAAGTCGATGCGTTGCGGCTCGAGGGCTTGCGGCAGCGCTTGCGGGAATCACTGGCCGCCTGGGGCGGGGTGGTGCTCAATGGCCGTGACGACGGCGCGGGGCATATACTCAACGTAAGCTTCGTCGGGATCCAGGGGGAAACCCTGGCTTATGAGTTGCAAGCGGCGAACCTCGCGGTGGCTTCCGGGTCGGCGTGCACGGCGGCATCGAGTCGAGGGCCATCGCATGTGCTCCAAGCGATGGGGCGGCCGCCGGCGCTGGCGCACGCGAGCGTGCGATTCAGCCTGGGTCGCTCTACCACGACGCGTGACATCGACCGGGCAGTCGAGCGGATTCGCCGGCGGCTGGAGCCTGTGCGTGCGCTCTCGCCACTGTGGCGTGATTGGTGCCGGGGGCGCTCTCTGCAGTCGCTCTACGAGACGGTCACGCCGCTGACGGTACTTGAAAATTCGCCTGGAGCACGCACTTTTGAAGGCACTTAAGCTCGGTTCGACTGCCGTGGCCTGTTATCATGAACGCAGTCGAGCCGGTATCCCAAGCGGGGCGGATTGGTCGATCGGTCAAGCGGGCATGCCGCGCGACGGCATCTGGGTGCGCTTCGGGGCGCGGCTGGCGGATGGGCGGATCATTGACGCCCGCTACGAGGTGTTCGGCTGCCCGGCGGCTGTTGCCGCCGCAGCATGGGCGGCGGATCGAGTCATTGGAGCGACGCCTGCGACGATAGCAAGCCTGGCGGGAAGAGAAATCGCCGAGGCCCTGGAGTTGCCGGTCGAGAAAACGGGTGTCGCTCTGGTGGTCGAGGATGCACTAAAGGATGCCCTCGCCGCTTCCGGCTCGTTGATTGGACAGGATTAGCGCATCAGGAGGTTGGGACAAATGGCGATACAAGTGACGGAAAGCGCGGCTGCGCACATCCGCAGCGCACTGACCCGACATGGCTCCGCAGTGGGGATGCGACTGGGTGTCAAGACTTCTGGCTGCTCTGGATTCGCCTACACGGTGGCCTACGCCGAACACGTAGACGAGCACGATGCCGTGTTTGAGAACCACGGGATCAAACTGGTGGTGGATCCGAAGAGTCTGCCGTTTCTGGACGGTATGGAAGTGGACTTCGTTCGTGAAGGGCTCAACGTGGGGTTAAGCGTTCGTAACCCGCCCTGCGAGGCCTATTGCGGCGGCGGGGAGAGAATTGCGGTCGAGCTGGCCCGTCGGCGTTCTGGGGCGCCCCGCTGTGGCTTGGGAGCGGGCGGGCCACTCGTGTCGGACAGGAGGTAGCGGTTCAGCGAATTAACAGAGGTCGGATAGTCAAGTGCCAGTGCAACGCACACTTGCGATCATCAAGCCCG
>NZ_JBXWZQ010000148.1:0-3463 GCF_059432795.1 Nitrococcus sp.
TCGCCGCAACCGGCGCTGCCTTATACTCCTGCGCTGGACAGCCGGGATGGCGGAACCGGTAGACGCGCCGGACTCAAAATCCGGTCCCCGCGAGGGGGTGCGAGTTCGAGTCTCGCTCCCGGCACCAACAACTTACAGAACATCGATCAAAGTTGCAGATTTCTCGTGTAAGCGATATGTAAGCAGCACAACAAAAACCCGGCACGCGGCCGGGTCCAGTGGTGGTCTCAGAAATAGCGGCTCTCAGGCCGGATAACAGCGGCGGAAAGGCGTAACTGCATCACACTGGCGTGGGTTGTGCTTCATAGAATGCTTCTTGCAAGCTTGCATAGAGCATTCCACCATGCAAACACATGCCAGATACCGCTTGTCGGAAAGTTGGTCGGCACCGCCGCGAAGATTAAGGGGGAGAAGCCGCTATGGCGCGAGCCCGGGGGTACTACCGCCGGGCCTGCCGGTAATCGCTAGTTCTGGAGGCATCACGCACCGCGTGAATTCTTCTCGTTCCGCCTGTCCTGCTCGGCGCCGCGCCTACCGAAGGATCTACCAACAGCCTTATCCCGCCAGCGGCGTAGCAGGTGGCGCCGCCAGCCACTATTAGACTTCCGCATGAGTCGCCTCGTCCGTGGCCTCTATGGCTCGGATAAGGTCCATCACCTGGCGCCTGAGCCTGGTATCAGCAGGTAGTTCGCCTGTGGCGAGATAATGCCGCCATGCCCTATGCAGATCGCTCATAACCGCAGGCCGGCGTGCCGCTCCATGATCTTGATCAGCTCATCTATCGCCGAGCGCCGATTGTTCGGGTCTCTGGCCGCGCCGCGCACGATCTCACCCAACGCTCGCGCGAGCAGGTTCGCACGGTCGGCCGGATGGGACAGGTCCGCGAGCTCGTCAAGGAATGAGCGTTGTTCCGCCTGCATCATGCCGCTACCTACTTCAAAGCCTCAGCAGCCGCTTTGGCGCGCTTGGCGATGGCATCTGCTCGCGGGTCGCGTAGGGCGCCCATTTCCCGCATGAATCGCTGCATGCCTTGCTCTAGTTGATCAACCGCCTTCTCCAGCTTCGAGCGGCGCTTCATTTCAGCCGGAAACCTCCGCTGAACAGTCTTGTGGCGCAGCGCTTCGGCTTCGGCTGGTTTTAGGCCGCTCAGGAATGCTTTTGCACTCAGAACGGCAGCGACAACATCATCATCGGCACTAGCCAAAAACTCGCGGCGCTGCTTATCACTTAAGTTTTTGATATGATTGCGAATTTCAGAGCGTTCGGATTCAGTCAGGTGGGACTTGAAGGCCGCATCGACTTGTCTGTCGATGGCCTTAACTTCCTCCACGGCCGCCAGGCGGGCGCCGTCCAGGGGCTTTGCCGGCGCAGTAACATGCTTTTCCGAGATCTTGGCAACGCTGACCGTGATGTCGTCGGCCGTGCGCGTAGTGTCTTTTCTGACGGTCAGTTCACGCTCATAGGCCTCATCCAAGGTCCGCGATAGAGATTCAAAGGCACGCTGTGCTGCGGTTAACGCTTGGTCGTGCTCATCGTCCGCCTCCATGCCGACTTGATGGCTGAACATTCGAACATCTAATTCCGGTGAAACCTTCCGCCTTTTGAATACCTGCTTCGGCGCTAGGTCTCTAGGTGAAACGGCACCGGCCGCGAAGCTGGTCCGCTTGGCATATAAATCAGCTGTATTCGTCATCTGCGCTTGCCCTCATGTCGAAAGTGAACCAACGCGATCCGCCGCACTGCGGGCAATCGCTTTGCTGTTCGTAATCGGTAAAAACGAATTCAATTGGCCGGCACTCGCACATTTTCAAAATCCCGTAAGCCTGCTCACAACAACACGTGGCCGCTCGTACAAAAGCGCGTACCGGCTGGCGTCTGCTCCATGGTCTGGCGCGGTGGTATCCACATCCTCGATTCGACGCGGATTGCGCGGTAAAAATGGCACCGTTGCGAGCCAATAGGCGCAGCGCTCGCTGACATAGAGCCCAGGTTTATCGGGTGCACCGGCATCGGCGAGCATTCGGCGCATCAGCTCCCAGCCGGTAGCACGGTCGCCCTTGCGCGCCGGGTGGATACGCAGACCCGCTCGGCGATACTCGTTGGCGAGCGTGCCAGACGCTGAGCCGTGCGAGGCGAAACAGGCATCATCCATTGCGCCGGCGGGCGAGACGCCCCATGCCTTGCACTGCTCCACGACTTCCGTTGCCATTGAGGGAACCGTCAGGCCCAGGCCACGGCTTAATGAGTCACGCTCAACGAAAGCGATCTCATCAAACAGGATCACCGACCCCGCCGGGTAAAACCGATCATCCGGGCCACGGGCGCCGGGAGAGCGTGCGCACAAATAGAAAACGGCCGGCGCTGCGCTTCCATGATCGCCCGCAATGAAAAATTCCCAACCATAATCGCGCGGGAGATTGCGCCAGGGCGGAACGACGTTTCTTTCCGTATCGAATACGGCAGCGAAAAATCCGCCTTTTGCGATGTTCCAGTCGCCAAGAATCCAAGCCTTTTTCAGTGCTTCATCCGTGGCGGTCGCCGCTTCCAATTGATGGCGGTAATCTTCATCAAGAAATGGATTGTCCACGTAAACGCTCGGCGCGGTCACGAACACCCGGTTCGTTTTCGGTTCCAGGTATGGTTCCCATGGTGTCACACCGGCCACATGGCGCTTTTGAACCCAGCTATGACCAACTCCACCAGGATTTGCAGACAAAATCATCCGGCACGGAACCCCGACCTTGCTCCGAAGGCTGGAGCGGAGTAAATCAATCAGGGCTGGATCTGGGAATTGCCCCGCCTCGTCGGCAACAATCAGCGAATAACTTTTCCCCTGGTATTTCCCGAAATCGGCGAGGGTTTCGATTTGATCAAGCTGGCAGGTGGCGCCGTTCGGGAATTGCCAGATATGGTGGGATCCGTTATAGCGTGCGCCGCGATAAGCGGAGGCGAATAGAAACCGGGCCTCGGCCTCGAAATCGCGCAAGCTTGGGAAGTCACGGCGGACGACCAAGACGCGCGCATGCTCGGCGTACTGCTCTATGTGGCGTAGGATCGAGAGTAGGACTGCGTACGTCTTACCCCCACCCCTGCCGCCGGTCAGGGCGATGTCGAACTTTTCGGGAACCGACAACACGCGCTGCTGGAAGCCCGTTGGCCTTATGGTCTGCTGTTCAGCTACTGCCGTCGCCATCGTTCAACCGCCGTTGTGGCGTGGCCTCGATCAAGTTGCGGTATTCGTCGGCAGATAGTGCACTTGGCAGGTTAATAGTTACCGCTGGCGTGGTCTCGGCCTCTTGTGGTCCGTAATCCCTGTAATTATGACGGCCTTTTAATAGAAATTGCCTCTCAACTTAACGCAGCTTGCGTTGTCGAAGCTGATAGACAGCTCGCTAATGGAGGCTTACGCCATGCAACAGCCCACCATGAGCTATTTCGACTGGACGCAGCAGTTCTCCACCCA